>JAADFQ010000084.1 GCA_013152835.1 FCB group bacterium | reverse complement strand
TTCGATCCAGGTTTGGAACTGGCGAAACGATTTCAGGTCCCGGACCCAGGTATATTTTGAATCCGTATTTCGTGTACGATACCGCAGGTTCAATTTCAGGGATAGATTGTCTGAAATCCGGCTTCGCCCCCACAGATTCCATTGCACATCCCGATGATTACGACCGGAATGCAGCGGATCCTGAAAATCCTCAACTATATAATACCGCCATTCCGTTTTTTGAGAAACTCCGATTTCCCGGAGAATGGAATCCCGGATACGCAGTGTAACCGGCAGAGTCATTTCAACGGCATTATAAGAGCGGTCAAAATCACCTGCCCGGGCTGTGCGACCAAACGTAAGGTTTTTCGCCTGACTATATCGCAGGATTGCAGACGTTTTCCACTTCCGATGAAAATCTTTTGAAAAACGGAATCCAGCATAACGGATGTCCAGACTGAACTCGGCAAAAGGCGCGGGATAATAGCGCTGTAACTGACCGCCGTCCAGTTGAATCCAAGTTCGCCGGGCTACCGGAAAGGAAACATTGATCTGATGATCCAGATCAGTAAAAAAACACGCAGCCTGATCTGTGGATGAAATATCCCGATCCAGATAATTCCGAAGATAAAAATCCTTAAGCAATCCCAGCTTCAATCGGACATGACGATAAGGTCCCCAGGAATAATCCAGGGTCCACTGTCCACTGGTATACGCCCGGTCTGGCGATTGTAAATAGTTTGTACGGTATAGAACTATCTTTTGCCGGATAGCCTGATTATCCTTTTTCAACCGGTATTCAGATACGACGGAGCCACCCAGACGAAGATAAGCGGAATCAAAAGTTTGCATACGACCTAACAGGGCCGGATCGACGGCGGATTGAGTTTCTTCAACCGCTGACAACCGAAGCACATTACTGTCATATCCGCTGCGTACGACAACATTCCAGGATGAAACTGGAATGGTTCCATAGAGCGACATCCCGGCAAAGAGAACAAGTCCTGTCCACCGTTGGATCATTTATACTCCATAAAGCGCAACAGTACTTTGCGATCCTTTTCCATGACGGTGATTTCATAGGTATGGTTACCTTCCGGAACTTTTACTTCACACGTGCGCCATTTAGCTGGTACGATATCCGGTAGCAGATCCGCTACCGCTTTCGTGGAGCGTTCCGTGGAAAAGAAGTACGTACCGACGATTGTCTTCCCCTCCCGAATACGAATCCGATAAGGCTCTTCGGTTCCCATCCAGGGTTCAAACTCAAGGCGGCTGATAATTTTTAACATTCGTTCCCCTTTGATCGAAAGTTGAAGAGGAATTTCATGGGAAGCTTCATAATAATCCAGATGGGACGATTCAGTGGTAATGGTAAACGGTGCCGGTGAAGTTGTTGGGATCAACCAGTTCTTATCCCGGTATTCCCGGGAGAATTCACTAGTGATAACGCGGATCAGGGTCGGGCGCTTTTGTCCCGCAACCGGTAAAAATTCAATCTGGTGGCGTCCCGAGTCCAAGTTAAGGAAGTCGTTCCCGGAATGAGTAAAATAGGCGTTGGAATGTTGCGCCGAACGAATCGACTTACTGATTAGATACCGATGGTGTACATTGATCGTGTCTACCTTGTCCAGAACCATGATGAAATCATAGGACAGGGCTTTCCGAGATTTTCGCGGGGAAGAATATCGGGAAATTATTTCCACCCGGTTTGGGCCAGTGAGACTGTAGATCATTCCCTGATCGGTCAAATTATAGTACAAACGCCTTTTGTCGTTGATTACCAGGATTTCTTTCTGGTCGCCACCGGACACAGGTTTTTGGAGTTTAGCCTGAATGACGGCGGGTATTAACAGCCATAGAAGACTGAAAATTAGTATGAATTTAGAGGACCGAATCCGGTTCATGTTGTTCCATCCTGTGACGAATTTGTTGGTGACTACGATATCCGATGCCATACACCAAACCGACAACAATGATCAGGGCAATTAAAGTCGCCCAGATATTGTATCTAATTTCGGCATATAATTCCCCGGAACCAATTTCCGGAATGGGAATGGGGGCAAAAGGCATTTTTAATTCCTGGGTCAGTGAACGAATATTCAAAATATGAATCAGGGGCACATCCTGATCGGCAAAATGGGAAATAACACCTTTTAAACCATCCGGTCGCGAAATGGATTGGAGAAAGGTGCGGCGGACAATTCCAGGAGGAATTAATTTTGGATTGAGATTGGTCCCTAAACTGGCCACTCCCCCGCCTACATTAACGACGGCTTTATAATGAGATAGGGGTAACTGCTCATTGAATAATGTCAGTCGTTCACGGATATTATCTTCCAGGGATTCATGGTGAATTAACGGTATTTGATAATCGGAAATTGTTTTGCGAATAATTCGTCTTCCGTGAGGACTCAACAACCGTCCCTGATCATTGCGACCACCGATACTGGCAGCAATCGATCGTGTATTGATATAGCCTTTTTCAAATAACCTGGCTTCCATATCCAGCCAGGTAAAACCGGGGATGTTGGCTCCCCATTGAGAAGCACCGACCGATGAAATCACAATGGGAGTAATACCCATGGCTTTGGCGGCAATCAGGGCAGCCATATTCCCGCCGGGCATGGAACCGGTAACCAAAATGGCAATCGTATCTCCCGGTCCCAGGGACAGCTGGGAATAAAGTTCTACCAGGGCAGCGGCAAAATTAGGATCAAGAGTAGTCAGCTTTGAATCCAGGTCCCCTTCATCAGTAGTGATTAAGCTGAACTGTGATCCAATCAGTCCGGTTTCATTAGGATCATTCTCAATATCAATGATCTCTCCCGACTCCAAGCGTTCAGTTTTTAAATAGTTCATTGCGCCGGCCATTTCCGTTGCAGCGGCAATTTTCTGATCATAGGCCGGAGAAATAATTTGCGTTTTTATCAGGGATGCCGCGGTAAAGGACAGCACACTCACAATCGCGATCAACACCAGATTGGATGTCTTCTGAATGCTGGGAATGAAAATTCTTACATCTTGATCAGACAAAGATTTCCCCTCCGGAGATGAGCATCACCATCAGTTGAACAATGACGGCCGTGATCAGTATTGCGGCTATGGTTTTTACAACTCCCTGGCGGTCCATCCAGTTGGCAATTAACCCGGGAATGATATTACCTATAACCGCCAGTGAAACAGTGTCTAAGGGCGAATACAAAATATGCCGACTCACATAACCCAGGATAAAACCCAGAATAATACACAGGACCATCCGTCGTTTTCCGTAAATGAAAATGAATCTGCTCAATATTTTGACAATTCCGAGAACAATGATGGCGGCTAATAATGTTATAACCACCTGGACCGGTTGATGCATATAGAGCGCAATGTAACCTGGAACAATAATTCCGCCGGCAGTAACTCCCAGAGCTTCCGAGAGGATTAGACTGAGGGCAATACCCAGGCCGATGGTAATTTCAGTCATTGGAACGATAGCGTTTTAACGAATCCAGTAATCGCTGCCCGGCCCCTACCTGATTTCCAACAGCATAAATAATGGAGTCATCGGGAATCTGCTTCAAGGATTGAATCACTTCTTCATCCGAACTGTTCGGAGAAAATATCGTGGGAATTAATCCGGGTTCCAGGTTCTCGATAAAATGAATCGCATGATCAAGATTGGCGCCCCGGATTAGTAAGTGTTGGGGTCTTATATTTTCGTAAATCATTTCCAACAATTGAAAGGTTCTTGATCGGCGATCTTCGCGTGTATTCAGAAATATACACGTGTCACCGCCGACCGGATAGCGATTGATAACCATTTTCCATATTTGATACGTGGATACGGGGTCATTGGCCGCCATCCCGTTAACGAATAAATAGTGTTTATCATTAATATTCAGTCGCCAGACCTGTAGGGAACCAAGATCGGGTTTCACTTTCACCATCCCGGAGAGAGCCTGCTCTTTCGAAACTCCGGCGGCCTCACACACTTTCAACGCCAGGGCAACGTTCTGTGGATGTTCTACATAGGAGAACCGGGACAGGACCTGTTGATCAAATGTATCTTCGGAAACAAACGCGAACTCAGAACCACGTTTTTTAGCGATTCGGGCCATGATACTCTGTTGTTCTGCTTCCGCCGTATAGAATTTTGCGTTAAACGGAATCGTGTTGCATAAACTGCGCGTCACATCCTCCAGGGTAGGTCCCATTTCATCCAGATGATCGGGCCTGGAATTCGTAATGACGCCAATATGGGATTTTACCATTTTTTGTTCGGCAAGCCATTGATATTGGGGTTGCACGGCCATACACTCGATCACAACTGCATCCGGTCTTTCTTTGGAGAAATAACGCAGTATTCGTACCTGTTCACCGATCGAAGCTCCGCGGAGACGATGGATAATCCGATCACGGCCTTGATCATCAATCACCCTGGGGGCAGTCCCGGTAACTTTGGCAAATGTTTTTAAACCACCGGCACGCAATCCGGCGGCGATTAAACGGGTTACGGAGGATTTTCCGCGGGTCCCATTCACATGTATCCTTAGGGGAATTGTTGCCAGTGTTGCCTGATGGTTCCGGTACTCAATCCAACCCAGCAGACAAAGGATTAAGCAAATCAGGGAGAGAACCCAAAGGGGTGTGAATAACATTCAATCGCTTCCTGCCGGACGCCTCTGAAGGCGGTAAACTAATTCTCATTCAGGATGGTTTGGAACATCACGATCAGGTCGATTAGGTCCACCTGTCCATCGCTGTTAATATCTGCCATATATGGACTCAGGTATTGAGGATCACCGTCGTTCAGGTAATTCGCTAACAGAAGCAAATCGTAAACATCCAACAGACCGTCCTGATTCACATCGCCGTAGACACGAACCGATCCACCGCGGGTTGTAATGAGTAAGGCAGTTTCATCCGCCAGAGGCATGGCAGCATCGGGATATTGATTGTTAAAGGTATACTGAATTCCGATCAGGGCCGAAGGATCTTCAATCCCGATGGTGCAATAATTTCCATGCGTTTGTGCGCTGCCGGTGTTGTAGGATGTATTGTTGAACGTTTTGTACTGGATAACAATTTCACCGTCCCCGGTTGGTGTCAGAAAATACGTTGGGTCCCGGAGAATGATCTGGAAGTCTTCTGTGCTGCTCTGTTGATAGGTTCGCACTCCCGACCATTCAATGATAAACTGGTGCCCCGGTTGATCCCAGTACGTATAGATTTTCCCGCCACTGGTTGTCGTTAAATCATCCCAGAATGCGGCGATCATCGGACTGGGACCTCCGGCGCCGGGAATCGGATAATTCCGAAAGGATTTTAACGTCGTTTCTCCCATAGCAATCCAGCCGTTTGAACTGATCGTAATCATGCTGTATTCATTTCCGTAAAAATTGAATACAAAGGGTAGTGAAACTTCTTTAATGTCATCCTGATTATTTCCACTATCGGATATTTGTGTATCCTCACCGGGACCGCCGATGCGATTATCAATTTCAATCCAGTCATAATTGGGAGCACTGATAAACATTTGATCACCGCTATCGTAGATGTAATACCCGTAGTCGTCCGGACCCAGAGGATCACCATCGGAGGGAATACCAACGGTCAGTTCGAAATAGAAGGACTTATAATTTCCCTCGGCAGTGGTTATCACCAGGAAACAGGGGAATGTTGATCCCGGCAAGATATCGTCACTGGCAGAAAGGGAAAAAATATTTCCGGAATTATTCACAATTTCATTCGGGGCCAAGTCATTCCATGAACTTGCTTCTACCGTAATATCAATAGATGGCGATGAACACATGAGGATCCCGTTTATACCTGTAGCGGATACCGTACCGTTGTTTTGTAATGATATCTGAAGTCCGGCAGATTCACCCGGATCCAAAACATGATTACTGAAATCCACAACCGTCATTTCGTATAAACTAAGTTGGCTTCCGGAAGCTTCCAATCGTAAATCTCCGTTCCAGCTATTATTATACTGGTCGCTGATTTGAACCCGTAATCCAAGCGAAGTCCCTTCATCCAATCCCGGATTTGCCGTTAATACGAACGGTAGCGCCGAAAAGCCCACCGCTCCGGAGTCCAGTATACCAATTGTAACCGTATCAATTATCATGGTTACCTGGTTGGAAGTACTGGTTAGAATAGCAGATAATCCGGAATCAGCAACCGTACCGAAATTCTTAAACGGAACATGAATCTCCACCTGTTCTCCGCCATTAATCACTCCGTCGCCATTCCCCAGACTTAACCCCAGGGAATCATCGTCAATCACAACAGCAGTTGTCAATACGTTCACATTATGATCCAGAGCGGATACTGAAAAACTCCCCTGGTACGGTTTATAATCCTGTTTAACGACGGTGACCAGTACATTCCCGGTGGTTACTGAATCAAGTGGAATGGTGACTCTGCCGTTTTGATCCGTATATCCGGATTTGAAAATGGAATCATCGTTTTCTTTCCAGAGGGTAACCATGGCATCTTCCAAAACGCCATGCTGATCCAGAACCGTTACATCAAAATAATTCGTCCCTTCCGCAACTCCGAATACATGGTCAACGGTCATTGTTTGGGGAAATCGTTTCCAGACGCGGAGCGCGGCATCGCCCATCAGGTTATTCCAATGCGTAAAAATATCCACGTAATTATCCGGATTGGACGGATAATCCTGGGCGAGATTCAGTTTTCCGCGCGCCAGGGCAGCGCCGGCAAAATTAATACCCTCATCGAATATGCCATAATAAATCCCCATATCAACGGCATTATTGAACTGGGTGTGAGTTCCGGTCGTGGCAGTCCCAATGGCGCATACCGCTCCCTTGGGTTGTGAAGGTGTTCCCGCACGTATTAACGCCTCCGATAAGGCCACGGAATAGGAAGAACCGAAAGTTCCCGTTCCACAGGTAATGGGCGTGGCAAAAGGAAGCATAAAACCATTGGTCAGTGAATTCACATTACTGGCGCTGAATCCGCTCACGCCCAGCCATCCGCGATAATTGAAATATCCAACACCGTCGTTTAGGTTGGAAACCATTTGGGAAGCAAAGGGTCCGGAATAAACCGTCCGAATGTCCGATGCGCCATGGTATTCCATGCGTTCCCGGATATATTCATTAGTAATAATCGTGGAAATTCCTGATGAGGCGGGATCACCAACCAATAAGGCACGACTGAACCAGTCTTCGCCTACCATGTACGGATTGGATTCATACTGGATGGTTTTATTAACGATAGTGGCCAATTCCGTTGTGGATGAAAAGGAAAGTCGTCCAAGGAAAACTTCCGGAAAACGGTCATCCCCAACCAGTTCCGTATAGGGTTGATCCCCTTCTCCGTTATACCAGCTCCAGGTTTCATGATAGGTGGCAACCGAGAAGGAACCGGCGGCATCACCAACCAGAACAACAAATTCCGGTGGATTCTCGCCATTCAAATACGCATTCTGAATATAATTCTTTATCGATGAGGTGGATGAACCAATGTCGGCTACCGAAGCATAATCCACAATATAACCGGACCGGTGACGCCAGTCAAAAAGGGGCTGAATGACCGGTAATACGGCTGATACATTGGAAGGCAAAATATAAAGTATTGAAGGTTGTTGATAATCACTGGAAAAAGCGTCCCGATTAAAATTCGTTACCAGGGAAGAATATAACGGTTCAAACGCTTTGGAAAGTTTCGGTGGAGTAGTGATTGTAATATCGGAAGGTCCGTTATCTTCCAGCTCTACGGTAACGGAATGATACACTTCCACCGTGGCCGTTTCAGGATAATACCGAAATGGAGTGACCGTAATCTGTACCATGGCAAGATCGCGCAGTACAACCGGATCAGAGACGGTAACCATCGGTCGCTGGGAAGATCGTGGACTGGCAAAGTTTTCCGGATCATCCACGGCTTGATAAACAGGCAGATAAATGTTATCCAGGATTTCCGGGCTACCCAATGTTACCACCGGGGAATAGGAACGGGTCGGATCAATGGCCATCCAGGTTGTGAGTGAGGGGAGTTCCACTTCGCCGGGTTGCGAGCTAATCCCGCCGCCGGGCAAACTCAGTCGCGTCCACTGAACCCCATTTTCACTCAGGGGAGTCTGTTCAAAACCATCCATGGTGAATTGTAGAGTTCGAGGACCGGTAAGGTGAAAATTTGTTTGCTGTGAATCTATTTGCCCGGCAAATCCGATGGAGATCAGGCAAAGTCCAATCCCAATGCGGTACCACTTTGATTGTGTTGTATTACGGTTCATTCCTGCGCCTTATTCCTGTGATGATTACGTCTTTAACTTACTTTAATAATTTTTATCCGGGTATGAAAACTTGGCCGTGCAAACCTATCCTTCTATAATCCGGATTGAAGTGCGCGCCCCAGGGAGAATACGGGTAAATAGGTAACCACAACCATGACCGCAATCACGGCGCCCACGGCAAGAATCAGCAACGGTTCAATCAAGGTGGTCATTCGATCCACCAGGGAATTCACCTGTTTGAAATAATAATCTGCTGCGTGGTTTAATAACTTATCCAATTCACCGGTTTCTTCCCCGGTTGTCGTCAATTGCAAGAGAATTGACGGAAAAATCTCTGTTCTTCGTAAAGCGGTGCTAATATTAAATCCATCGCGGATGTATTCAGCAGCTTCTTCGATGGATTTCTCAAAAACACGGTTTTGAACCACTTTTTTCAATAAGTTCATGGATTCCAACACGGAAACACCTGCCCCTAAAAGAATTCCCAGTGTCTTGGTAAATTTATTCAGTATTGACTGAACAATCAGATTCCCGAATACGGGAAATTTCAGTTTTACGGAATCCAGGAGATAGCCACCGCGTCGGGTCTTGGAAACAAGCCAGGTAACAATGACAATAATAATAGTAACGAACAGAATTGACAGGGCATGGACACTCATCCATTTACTGTATTGGACCAATAATTGAGTGGCAGCAGGAAGTTCAGAACCCAATTGTGAATACACGGCCGAAAATTTCGGGATAATCCATAAAAACATAATCGTCAGCATCCCGATTAAGAAAAAGACCATGAAAATGGGGTACGTCAGGGCCGATTTTACTTTGCGCCGCGTATCTTCAAGGTTTTCCAGGTACGTAGCCAGGTCTTCCAGAATCTTGTCCAGATTTCCGCTGACTTCACCGGCTTTAGCCAGGGCAATGTATAGTGTATTAAAAACACCCGGGTGTCTCTGCAAGGCTTCCGACAGGGACATGCCCTTTCGAATATTATCGCCTACCTGGGTGAGCACTTTCTTCAATTTTGGATGTTTTTCCTCATGTGCCAGCGCTTTAATCGCCCTTTCCAGCGTTAAACCGGCACTATACATCGTTGATAACTGGCGGGTAAAAAATACAATATTACTCAGCGGAATCCGGTTGCGGATTTTTTCCACTGATAGACTGACTTCGTCAATAAAGGGTCCCAGAAAATCAAACGTCGTATCTACTTCCTTGATACTGATAACCATCTGGTTATTTTGGGACAACTTCTGGGCAGCGATATCAACCGAATCAGCGCGGATCTCACCTTCGTGCCGGTTTCCACCGGCATCTTTGGTTAAATAGGTGTAGGTGGCCACTAGAGGTCCTCTACCGTGGATCGGAGTATTTCTTCAACGGTTGTTTCACCTGCCACAACCTTGCGCAGACCGCTGTCTCGTAGGGTACTCATTCCGTCATCCATCGACTGCAGGCGAATTGCATCCTCATTGGCATTGTCGAATACAAGACCTCTTATTTTCCGCGTCATCAGAATAATTTCAAAAATACCGGTTCGGCCCAAATATCCGGTTCGCCGACAGTGTGAACATCCTTTTCCACGGTATAATTTTCCATCCTTTAATTTGGAGGCCTCAAGTCCGATCTTGGCCAGTTCCTCCGATGACGGAGAATAATCCTCCTTGCAATGAGGACAAATAGTCCGCACCAACCGCTGAGCCATAACCAGATTAAGACAGGAACCCACCAGAAACGGTTTAATCCCGATATCCAGTAGCCTGGTAATCGTCGACGATGCATCATTCGCATGGACGGTTGAAAAGACCAAGTGACCCGTCAGAGAAAATTTCACGGCAATATCGGCAGTTTCTTCATCTCTGATTTCACCAATCAGCAGAACATCCGGGTCCTGACGAAGAATAGATCGTAAAGTGGCGGCGAAAGTCAGCCCGATATCTTCAAATACCTGGACCTGATTAATTCCATCCAATTGATATTCCACTGGATCTTCCACCGTGGAAATATTGATTCCTTCACTTTTAATCTCCTTCATCGCTGCATAAAGCGAGGTGGATTTTCCGGAACCGGTCGGACCCGATACAACAATCATCCCATAGGGCTGAGCTATAACTCGCTTAAAGACACGATACATGTCGTCTTCAAACCCGAGTGTTTTTAGATTAAAGTCAAATCCCGTCTTATCCAGAAGCCGCATCACGATTTTTTCGCCGTAAACTGTAGGAAGAATCGACACACGAACATCAATTTCACGATTCGGACTTTTTATAGTAAAACGACCATCCTGGGGCAATCTGCGTTCGGCAATATTGAGATTGGAAAGGATCTTTATTCGTGTAATTAATCCATTCAGCGAAGCCAGCGGAGGGGACATAATCGTTTGCAGAACACCATCAATCCTGATTCGGACGATAATATGTTTCTGCTGGGGTTCCACGTGAACATCAGTGGCCCGTTCTTTAATGGCTTCCTGAAGGATTAAGTTCACGAGTCTAACAATCGGAGCCTCATCAGAAGAAGCATTTTCCGGTGAGAGATTCACTTCTTCACGATCATCCTCATCCCCAGTGATGACCGTCAGTCCCTGCAAGGCCTCTTCCACCTGCCCGGATTGTTTAATCCGCCCGTAAATCTGGTCCATGGCCCGGCGCAATGCCGATGGTCCGGCTACATTGACCTCCGGATCCAGACCGGTTAATCTTTTTAACGAGTCGATTGCCACCAGATCTTCAGGATCTTCCATTGCCACCGACAGCGTATTCTCAGACTTGGCCAGACCCAATACCATATATTGCCGGGCAAAATCTTCCGGAATCATTTGTACTACAGTTGCATCGGCAGTAAAGAGATCGTCTTCCCCGATGGAATGATATCCTAATTGCGCTGAATAGGCGTGGACCAGATCGTCTTCGTTAATGAAACCCTGGGAAATCAGTATTTCACCCAACTTCTCTTTGCTTCGCTTCTGATCGGCCAGGGCCGTATTCAACTGACTTTCGGTTATCTTCTCATGGTAGACCAGGATCTCTCCTAATCGGGAAAACTGTGGATTAAATTGTTTTGTCATTTCCATCATACCGGTTATGGAATAATTGGACTTCGGATAAACATGATTTCAACGGATTCACTGGAGATCATGATCGGATCCAGGAGCGTTGCCGTAACGGAGGCATTGAAATCCTCGTAGAGTTGCGGATCGGTGTTCGGTAACGGAATGCAAATTCCCTGATCGAATGTCCCTACAACCATGGCCTGACCATTGGCATCGGTAATAGCCGGATTATCCGGCAACAGACTGCTAGCGCCGGTGGCAGAGAACAGTAAATGACCATTTTCCACCGGATTGCTGTAATAATCGGTTAACGTAGCGGTTATTTCGATCGGGGCGGTGGGACCATTGATTGTAAAGTCCCAAAAAGCCGGATTTACCGTAACCAATAGATTGCCCGCTAAGAAAGGCATCACCACGTCATTTTCCACCGTGGCGTACACGGAATCGCCAAATACACCGTCCCCATCCAAATCGCCACCAAAGCAAAGTGCAGATAATTGCGCAATGCTAAAGATATCACGACTGGGATAGATCACCGTTGAGAAAGCCACTCCGGGATAGGTTTGACCACTGAGATTTTCATTTCCGGTAAAACTTACTCCCTCAACAAAAGCATCCAGCATACTATCCGCATCGAGGGCTGAAGGTTGCATGGTCCAGTACACATGAGTCGTATCGGCGACCGGATTATACCATAAGTCATACACCATGGCGGCAATTTCCATTCGATACATACCGCCGCCAATCGGCTCCAGCGATGTGGGATCGGTATCCGGGAAAATATATTGAGCCGGACCGGTAACGATAATCGCCTGATTATCGCGGGTTGCCGAAATTGTGTTCCCATCGGACAGGTCCACGGTTGCCGTGACCCGGATCGGTCCCGGACGAGTCCCGCTGTTTAACGATACGGAGGCCACTCCGTTTACTGTGTAGGCGGTGTCGGAAATCCCGGTATTATTCAGGTTGGCTCCATCCGGAACGGACGGACCCAGGACAAAGTTGACCAGGGTGGGTGAATCCACCAATACACCGTTTTCATCATAGACTTCGGCCTTAATCGTTGTGGATTCACGGCCACCACCGCCCACAACCATAATCCGGTTGGGTATCGAGGGCGGAATCTCAATATACGCCGGAGTACCACTATAGGATGGATCTTCGATGCTGATTAATAAGGAGTCGGATACACTGCCAAAACCGGGATGGTCATAGGCAACCGTTATGGTAGCGATTCCAACATCCTCGGGATTCCCAAAGGCGGTAAATTCAGCTACAATCGAACCGGAAGAATCGGTAATGGCGCTTTCAGCGATAAAGCCGCGGCTGGCATCAAAGGCAATTTCCAAATTCGGTAAGGGCCGGTTTACCCGGTTTAACAATCGCACCGTAACCCGGGCCGTATCCCCGTTATCCAACTGGATTACATCTGTATCCGTACTTAATATTATTTGATACGGCCATACATCTGTCTGATCTGCATATACATTGAATTTGACATTGGTCTGAACATCATCATTTAATCGAACCTTACCAATAACACCCTCAAACGTAGGTGTTCCCGGATTATCAACGGCGGCACCCCCGTCTTCAAACAGAACGGTAGCCTGACCTTCATTGTTGGTAGCAACGCTATAAATATCAAAACTTCCACTGGTAGCCCCTATCACGGTAGCGCTAAAACTCAGCAACTGCCCTGCAATTGGATTCCCGACCGTATCCGAGATCGTGGCCACCAAGAGAGTATAAGCATCGGGACCGGCCACATCTTCACCTACATTGACTCGCTCATTACTAGAAAGATCAATGGCAATGGGTATTGCCTTCAGGGTTAAATCATAATTGATAGGACTGGCAATGGATACCTGTACGGAATCGGTCAGCGTTCCAAACATAGGATGCGAGTAATAGGTTTGTATGGAAGCCGTGCCCACATTGTTCACGTTGCCTGTGTCTTCGAAACGAACCGTGGCTTTTCCGGCGGAGTCGGTTAGTACGGTTTCCGAGGCCAGGACACCTATATCCGGAGGATTCAGGCTGAAGTGTACTTCCAGCCCCTGGATCGGAAATCCGCGACGGGTAGTAACTAATGCGGTAATATCCGACCAGGTTTGACCATTATCCACCTGAATGGTGGAATTACTGGCCGACATATTCAAGTAGTAGGGCCAAATAGACGTATTTGCAGTATCAATGACGCTGATGATCCGGGTATCCTTAATCTCCGAATTGAGACTGGCCTTCAACGTGATATCGCCGGAATGATTATCGTCAGAGAAATAACTTATGGCATTCCCGTCGGCATTCGTTGCAACTTCGGAAGGATCAAAACTGCCAACCGAACTACCATTTAATTTGGCGGAAAATTGTACCACTTTTCCTGATACGGGCAAATTGCCGCTATCACGCAGTAATGCGGTCACACGGGTAATCGTAGCATTTCCGGTTAAATCCTCCCCCACGACAATTTCATTATCATTGGAGTCATAGGCAATGGCGCTGGTCGAAATGGTCAGCGTATAATCCTTGGTTACTGTCTTCGGCACCCGATCATCGCAACTGGTCAGAAATACCGCTGAAAATCCGGCAGTTAATAGGATCCAATGTGAAAGAGTATTGAATTTATTCATTGTTGTTCTCCTCCCCTGTTTTCAGTGAATCTGTGGCCGCGGGCTCACTTTTCAGGGTCGTACTCACTTTATTTTCAAAATCTTTCATTGCGTCGGTTTTACTGAGTTGGGTATAACTATCCAGAACGACCGACGGGGTAATCTGAATTATTAAATCCGTTTTTTTATCCAGTACATCTCGGCTGGTAAACAATTTCTTCCCAATCCAGGGTAACTTATTCAATATGGGTACCTTGTACTCGGTGTATTTCCGATCACGGGCGATCAAGCCACCAATAATAATCGATTCTCCGTCTTTAACACGGATCGTTGTTGCACTGGTGCGACTTTTTACCCGCGGAATATTTTTATCGGGTCCGATGAATTCGAAAATGGAACTGACTTCAGGCTCAACTTTCACAGTGATATACCCATCGGTATTCACGGTGGGCAAAATATTCAGTTTAATTCCCACTTCTTCACGCTGGACCTGGACCTGACCACCAACGCCGCCGGAACTTAGGATATAGGGGACGATGTCCAGCATTTTGATGGAAGCTTCCCGGCCATTCAATGTGACTAATTTTGAATCAGCCAGTATTTCGGCTTTATTTTCTTTTAGCAAGAAATCAAGGGTAAAATCAAATGCCGTCATCTGGCGGCTGAAGCCGTTCTGAAAGGCAAATATATTATCTTTTGTAAGGCGACTGAATACCATATCTTCGGGTAACGCATCTCTCGGCAATTCCTGAAAATCTTCCAATGAAGTACCTTTTTGTATATCATCGGTCTGGGTAAGTCCGGGAACAATGGAACCGGCCCCTGTGATACCTGATGGAGGCGTACCGTTTTCCGCCAGAATTGTCGTGTATTTTGCCAGTCGGGACCAATCGATCCCCAGCCGTTCCTCTTCGTCCTGGGCAACTTCAATCAAACGTAATTCCAATAATATTTGAATTGCAGGTACATCGATCTTTTTTACAACTTCTTCAATCTCGGCTAATTTTCTCGGACTGGCATTCACCAACAATTTATTTCCGGAAACATCCACTTGAATCTGATCGGTCAAATCCTGAAGTAATTGCTTTATTTCAGCGGCAGAGGCATATTTTAATTCGATCACATGACTGGTCACGCCCACTTCTTCAGCTAATTTTTTTGGCTCGGCAATTAAAAATGAATTTCCCACAATCTCATAACTCAATCCCACTGCACGAACCACCAGGTTGATGGCCTGTTCGATAGGAACGTTTTCCAAGTGAATGGAAATTTTATCCTGTCGATTGACCGTTGGGTCGGTGACAATATTATACCCGCTTTCTTTGGCTAAAATCGCCAGAATACTGGGTAGAAATGCATCATCGGCATGCAAGGTAATTAAAGTTGGACTATTCGCTTCCTTAGAACTTACCGTCCCCCGCTCCTGAGCCGCCAGGTTACCGGTTACTGTAACCAGCAACAGAACTGCCGCCATACACCTTTTAATCATGAGTTAATTGCTCCTCCGCTTTTTTTCCGGGCGGTCAGATTGATCGTCGATTGCCGACGTTACGACCGGATAATGATACTCTTTTTCGGCCCCTGTCAGAACCACTTCTTCAGTGTCAATCCAGGAGACAACAAATTTATCGATTGAATCGCCAACGGAAACCGTAAAGTTGGCATCTTTGTAATTGATAATGGCCCGCGTTTCCGATATCCCAAGAATAACTGCCGAAACACGGATTCGACCGCGGTTGCGGCTGGAACGGCGACCATATTGATCGGTCAAGAATAAAACATTGGTCAACCGCATGGGTTCATTATCCAGGGCAAAACGATACTCACTGCGATCCTTAAGCCGGTTCTCCAGATATTCAATTTCGGACTCCAACTGGCTATCGGTCCCGAATTTTGTCCGGGCGGCCCGTGATTTCACCTTTTCGTATCCTCTTACCGTGGGATATAATTTCGACCCGGAAGCAATGATCAGGACCAGTGTAAACAGGACCAACAAGGTCCAGAGCGTTTGATTACGGTCAACCATCAGATACCCTTTCCGGATTCCGAAGATTTCACCAGGGTCAACGTTGACAGACTGAGTTCAACAAACTGTGTTTGCAACTCTTCTTCCCGTGAAATATTCTTAATTCGTTCAATTCCGTTATTCACCGAAAATTCATCGACTGAAATCAAGCGCGGCGACCGCTCCAACTCCGACATAAATTCGCCCAATTGGTCAAATGAACATCGTATCAGCAGTTGATAAGGTGATATAATATAATTTTCCCGTTCAATGCGTTCCTTGGGCTTGATCGATTCCAGGGAAATATTTTGACGCCGCAACATTTCCGTTAAATCGTCAATAAAGGGGATTGACGCATCTTCGGCCAGGGAATCACGGGAAGTTAAGGCCAGGTTCTCATCGAACAAGGTATAAACCCGATCCAATTTGCTTGCCAGAATCTGGGCACTGATTAATTGCTCGTTTAATTCCGCTTGTTGATCTTCCAGCACGCGAATTTTTTCAGGTTTATCACCAAAAAGCATAGTAACCTGAATCCAGAACAAGGCGGTCAATGCGATTGACAGGATGAACAACCAGGTATTGCGAATTACCATCAGGCTCGCCTCCTTCCTCGTCCGGAACTCGATTGAAGTCCTGACTTGACCTCAGCCTGGATTTCGAAGACCAGGATGGATTGACCGCGAACATTTTGTTTCGCACTTTTAACAAATTTTATCCGGTTGAAATTGTTGGCAAATTCTTTGTTTTCCTGAAGTCTCCCGATGAATTTCCGGATAATATCAAAGTCTTTCTGATCTTCATAGATGGTGGCAATTCCCCGGATATATAATTTCCCGTGCTTGTATTCCAATCCCGTCAGAGCCATATCATCGGGGGTCATCTTACCCAGGAGTTCCATTTTTCGGGCCCACAGAACCCGATTCTGTTCCAATTTGGCCAGACTGAAAATATCCGATTTGGACAGGTTCTTTCCTTTCGCCTGGAGTGATTGGATTTGATTTTGCAGATCCTCAATTTCCTGACTCTTCCGTATAATCAGGTGTTGATATCCCATATCAATCATAAAAACACCGGCGTTCAGACCCAATAAGACAGCAACCAGCAATGAAAATACGATCCAACGGCTTCGTTCACGCCAGCGTTCTGCCTTGGACTCCCGGCTTTCCGCTTTATTAAGGTTAATAAGAATATATTTTTTCATTCCTCAATCCCTCCCCGAATAGCCAGCCCGACAGCCACGGTATATTGAGTGCGATTGGGAATTTCATACTTCTCAACGCCATCCAGGATTGCCAAAGGATCCAGTATTGTCGTTTCCACATTTAATTTTTCCTGAACGAATTCGGCCAATCCCGGAGTTAACGCTCCGCCCCCGCTTAAAAATATTTTCTGGAAAAAACTCTGCCCGGTTGTCTTGGCATAGTATCGCAATGACCGACGCAAATCTTCCACCAAGTTATCAAAAATAGTTCGATCGGCTACCGCGATAGCCGATGAATTGGTCTCCGCTTTTTCCGCCAAATGCGCCGATACGCCGTATTTTGCCAGCGTTTCTTCCGCCACC
Organism: FCB group bacterium; assembly: GCA_013152835.1. GTDB lineage: Bacteria > Fidelibacterota > Marinisomatia > Marinisomatales > J089 > J089. The sequence goes on along the minus strand of JAADFQ010000084.1, from coordinate 11,292 downwards.
GGATAATCCTGCGACAGGGTTTTGCTAAGCCATTTAACGAAATGATGACCACCAATGGGTATATCGCGAATAAATAATTCATCTGTCCGTCCGCGTACGATTAGAGAGGTCGACAGAGACCCGATATCTACCAGCACAACAACGCCCTCTTCAGGCAGATCATGCTTATTGATATACGTGTTGGACACCGCCACCGGATCGGTATCCACAATCCCCGGTTTCAAACCGGCATCTTTCAACAAATCCAGGTGGCTATTAATTACCTTTTGAGTACAGGCCACCAGACTGATATCAATTTTATCCACTTCTTTTTTATTCGGTCCCAGGATTTGGAAGTCGATTACCGCTTCCGAGCCGTCCATGGGGATATGTTTCCGGGCTTCGAATGTCATGGCCGAAATCAGTTCGTCGGAAGCCATTTCCATGGTGGTAATCTGTTTGATACTCACTTTCGATCCATTTAATCCCGTGACCAATTTCTTGACGCGCTTGGGGTTCAACTTCAAATCCCTTAACACTTCCCGAACCGCGATCACCCAGCTTGGAGCCGTGATGGAGTCCGGGTCAAATGCTTTGTTGGGCTCAGGAACGAGACGTTCACCGATATTCAATAATTTAAATCCGGTTTTGGTTTTTTCGACTACTACCGCTTTTACGACCTGTCGTCCGATGTCAAGACCAACGATCATGGCCACGATCCGGAATTGTTTTGAGAAGGAAGTTCACTTTGTATTTCTCCGTAGGATTTCATCACCAGATTCACCCCGCCATCGGTACCCGATGTCACGGGGAAATGGATGGGTCCATAAAAATCGCTGAAATTATAATCGTAATGATAATCTTTGTCCCAGCCAATTCCAGGGAATACATTGTAGGGTCCCGGATTGTTACGCTTCATATAACCACGCTTGGCCTGGGAAATCGAGCCCCAGAAATGGACCACACCACGAACATCACTTTGCCCGGTAGTGGCAGGGGTCGGTCGGTTGGGGTTCCGGAAAGGTCCCCGACCATCGCCTTTGGAAAGATTTAGATTCGCCATATTGGGTCCATACAAGGCCGGATCGGTTATCGTATTTTGCCAGTAATGGGCGACAAAAGATTCGTTAAGCGCCAATATGGCAGCGTTAATAATAATATCCTGTCCATTGGCCCTGTTCCGCGCTCCATTGGCGGCCGTGTTGGCAATGATGACATTGGCGCCGGATACAAGGCCCAGCCGATTAGCTGAAGGATAGGCAACCTGACCGGTAAACCGATCGGAGTCGGCATAATAAATATCATCGATCAACCAGATATTGTCGTATACCCGGTCAATGATAGTGGGATTGTCGTGCCGGCGATATTCGGTGAATTCATCCGTCACGATCGTAAAATTGCCGTCCACAAGACCCTTAATTCTCACTTGTCCGTTTCGAATATAAATGACACCCTGATCGGCATAGACCATCCTTTCTGACATTATATCCGGCCCGTCGGGTCCCGGTTCGAAATCAAAATGATGAAATCCACCCGCCCTGCAATGGCTGAATCGATTATTAGCATGGTTATGGTAAAAAGCAAAATTATTGAAGGCGACGCTGGGATCCAGGGGTGATTTATAGGACATCTCCACTGCTTCACCATCACTGAAACCACCAGCCGCAAAAGATTGTGTCCAGGTTCCGACTCCAATAATATACCGATTCCCGATATGGGATTTGGAATTGATCACCCCGCCCCAGAATTTTGTAATTGTATCTTTTGAGGTAATGAAAATACTGTCACCAACAGAATACTGGGTCAGGATTGTCGTTACTGAACTGGAGTTCACATCGTGGTCACTTATAATCAGGGTATCGGAAAGGGCATACCCGAATACATTGCTGAACGGTGATTCAAAATTGGCATGCCCGGAAGGCATACTTGAAGGCGTTCCTCCCGTATCCCAAATATATTCTACCGGGGGCGGTCCATCAGCAGCTACCGGAGGGATAAGATAGGTCCACTGCGTCACCTTAAATCCGCCGGCTACAAATTCAAGCTGGGTCATGATCAGGGTATCTTTAAGCGAACCTCGGAATAAGAGATCATCGGCAGTGTACAGCCAACTGGCCTTGGACTTGGTTATCTGAACCGATCGTCCCGGCGGAAATTCAATGGAGTCGGCTTCCGCCGTGGGATCCAATATATTTTCATCATAATTACAGCCATTCAGGGAAAACCCGTTCACTGCGATTACTTTACTGCCGTCAGAGAACGAAGGACACCCAAACGTACTCATGGTCATGTGTCCATTCGTATGAATCCGTCCTTCCAAATTATCATTGGTACCAAAATTGACTGTTCCATCCGTGTACGGACCCCCGCCCGGTTCTTCCGTATTGGTCAGATACATCCATTTAGAAAAGTCCATCGCCTGGAGTGTGACCCTGGTTTTCCTGCGGACTTCAATTGTGTTGGCATCCGGTCCCCGATAGGAAGCGACACCCGTACCTTCGCCAAAATAAACAGACTCCCCATTAGGTCCGGTTTGAACCCCGGCCCGAACATTTTCATAGCTACCGACTAATTTCCCACTAACCACGAAGGACCGCTGTCCTTCTATGATCATGGTGTCCGGTGAGGAAATAAACGGTAATTCAGGTACGGCTTCTTTATTGACGCCCGTTTCCGCCAGATAAAGCGCCTCCGTTTCCGCAAAGCGGTACCGTTCCATCGCCGAGGTAGTTAGTGAGTATTTTAGGTATCCGATTGTAATCAGCATACTGACCAAGGTGAAAAGGATCGCCGTTGGTGTAGCTGATCCGGGACTGGCTGATCGATGCTTCATAACAGACTCTGAGTTACTGAATTGTTCTGAGTCACGTATTTCATGGGCATGAATACACGGCGCGTAAAGCGAATGATTTCCGGGTCAAGTTTTCGGTGCCCTTCAGCTTTGGGCTGAATGGTGATTTCCAGATTGATATCATAGGTAGAACTGGCGAATTTGACTAAAGACGGACGAATAACGGGTATTTCTTTCACTGAAAAATCAGTCAGTCGGATGGTTTGTAAATGCTTAAACCTTCCGCCATCGGGGAAGGTACAATTTCCGTTAAGTGGTTCCCGGTTATTAATCTTGAGTCCCTGAGTCAGAGAGGCACTCACCGAAGTTTGGATCGGCTCGTTCTGTTCATTCAACCGAAAAATCGTTATCCGGGAAAATCCATTCATCGTTGATACATCCATCCGGTTTGCCAAACTGATTTCTTTTAATATTTCCCGCAATGCCAGATTCCCATAGAGCCGGACATCCCCTTTCACCGTATCGCGTGCATAATGATCCTGAATCGTCCGGGTAGTAAGTCCAAGACCAATGGTTAAAATGCTGACTACAACAACGGTAGCCATTAATTCCATTAAGGTCATACCGGACTCGGATTTAAACATAAGTCTCATTCAAATTGGGTCATGATCATACTCAGATCCCGTTCACGGGTAACTGATTTGGTTGCGAAAGAGAAATCCTGCCAGCGAATCCGGGCATGGAGTTGCCAGCGGCGTAAACCGCCGGAGTGGGGACTGGGAATGAATTGAACAGGATCCAGATAAAGAGTTGCCGGTACTTTATATCGTGAGAATTGATCGCCTTCCAAATAGATGGTTGTTCCGCGGAGATTGCCGGCTTTTTCACCAATTGATAACTGACCGTCGGCAATCCGGCCCTTCCAATATTCCATATAACTGGCTAATTCCTCCGTTGCCCGTTCCCGCAATTCAATCGCCCTCATCTCACCCCGGGCATGCACTACGCCCAGCATTAAACCATAAGAGGAGACAGTGATGATCACGATCGCCACCATGACTTCGATAAAGGTAAATCCGGACTGTGATTTGAGACGGTTCATTTTATAGGATGGAGGAGGTGAAAAGTTTGGGATTATCGGCAATACTGGCCGCCATGGAGCGTTCGATTTTCCCCTGCGATACCAGTTGTTGAAGATCCTGATCCAGGGTCTGCATCCCTTCCACACCGCCGGACTGCATGACCGAAGGAATTTGATAAATCCGGTCTTCCCGAATCAGATTCCGAATCGCCGTGGTGGCAATCATTATTTCACAGGCCGGGACTCTTCCATCCTGGTTTTTATTGGGCAGTAATTTCTGGGCGATTACCGCTTCCAGACTTTCCGATAACATCGAACGGATCTGACCTTTTTGAGCGGCAGGGAAAATATCAATAATACGATCGACGGCTTTAACTGCCGATGAAGTATGCAGAGTAGAAAGAACCAAATGACCTGTTTCTGCAGCAGTAAGCGCCAATGAAATCGTTTCCAAATCCCGCATTTCACCGACGAGGATCACGTCGGGATCCTCGCGTAACGCGGAACGCAAGGCATTTGCAAAACTATGGGTATTGATTCCCAGTTCACGTTGATTAATCAAACTGGTGGCACTGTGATGAAAGTATTCTACGGGATCTTCAATTGTAATTATATGGCAGGCACGATTATGGTTTACATGATCCACCATTGCCGCTAAAGTAGTACTTTTTCCCGATCCAGTAGGTCCGGTTAACAGAATTAATCCCCGGTCTTTTAACGCCAGTTGTTTCAAAATGGGCGGAATTCCTAATTCTTCGAATCCATTAACTACTTCCGGGATTGTGCGAAAAACAGCCGAGAGCCCCCGTATCTGGGAGAAAAAATTCACCCTGAAGCGGCCTTTTCCTTCTAATTTGGCCGAGAAATCGATTTCTTTCCGCTCACGGAATATCCGTATCTGATCCTCGGACATTACCTGAGGAATGATCGATTCCATAGCCTCATTGGAGAGGGATTCCATATTCAGTGGTCGCATGATTCCGTTGATCCGCACCATCGGAGTACTCCCCACGCTCAGATGTAGGTCCGATGCGCCGCTGTCCAGGGAATAATTCAGTAATTCATTGATATCCATATATCGTCATTATTTATTGTGTCGTCTGTGGTGATCCATACCCGGTATACTGACCGGTTTCAACATCAAATTGAACGATATTTCCTTCGCCACCGTCCATCTCACCGGTACTGGTCGCGGTAATCGTTCCGGAATTATCGGATATCTGAACGGAAAATATCCATTGTCGTTTGGTCGATTGATCGAGGCGCAACTGACCACTTCTTTCCAGAACTTCCACATCCCCGGGCCATTGACCATAGGTCTGGTAATACATTTTACTGGCATTATAGATATTTCCAATCACGGACTTCGCTTCGGATGCCCGGGCGCTTTCGACATAATCTATATATATAGGGACTGCAATTGCCGCGAGAATCGCAACAATCACAACCACCACCATTATTTCGATCATGGTGAAACCTTGTTCTCGTTTCCTGACCCATCTTCTCATTGTGTTAACTCCCGTCTTTTCAGTTATGAAGAATATTCAGATTTTAAATTTAGGAAGTTCCGAACGAACAATCCATAGAACGTACGGAACCTGCTTAATTTTTTTTCTTTTCCCACCGTTCCCCTCTTAATCCCGGATATTACAGATCTGCGTATAGTTCAGTTGTTTGTATTAATCTTGAGCGAATGCCGGGCTCCGTTACCGAATGTCCGGCATCAGGAATTAAATAGAATTTTGCTTCCGGCCAGGCATGATGCAAATCCCAGGCTGAGGTTACCGGGCAAACAACATCATAGCGTCCCTGTACAATCGTAGCCGGGATATGCCGAATACGATTAATATTTTGAAGAAGTTGATCTTCCGGTTCAAACCATCCGCGGTGAATAAAATAGTGGCATTCAATTCTGGAGAAGGCTTCCGAGAACGCCGATTCAGAAAATTTTTCCTTTAAATTAGCATCCGGTAATAATTTACTGGTGCTGCCCTCCCAAACACTCCATGCGGTGGCTGCCTCCTGCCTGATCTTTTTATCCTGAGCCGTAAGGCGACGATAATAAGCTTCCAATATATTATTCCGTTCGGATTCCGGAATCGGTGCGATATAATTCTCCCAGGCATCCGGAAAAATGTGATTGGCACCATCCTGATAAAACCAGTCCAGTTCACTCTTCCGCAACATGAATATACCGCGCAAAACCAGTGCCTTCACCGGTTCAGGATGGGTCTCGGCATAGGCCAATGCCAGGGTACTCCCCCAACTACCGCCGAAAACTACCCAACGGTTAATCTTCAAATACTTTCTGATTTTTTCGATGTCCTCGACCAGGTCCCAGGTTGTGTTCTCTTCCAATACGGAAAACGGTGTACTTTTTCCACAACCGCGCTGATCAAATAAAATGATACGATATTTTTCCGGATTAAAATATTGACGATAAACCGGTTCTATCCCGCCACCGGGACCACCATGCAGCAAGACAATCGGAGATCCGGCAGGATTCCCCGCTTCTTCCACATGTATCGTGTGCAAGTCCGATACGGGCAGGAAAAATTCAGAGTAGGGTTCGATTGGTGGAAATAGTTCCATGGGGATGTGATTCTTATCACGCTTTCAAAAGGACGAGGAATTTGAGAAATAATCTAATCAATATCTACAATCTTTCTTTTGAAGCATAAAATTTTTCCCCCGTAGATTTTACCATTGAAAAAATACCTCTCCGCTATGCTTGATCCCACACACATTATTGTTCACTACGCAGAAATAGGTTTGAAGGGAAAAAACCGAGCCTATTTTGAGCGCAAGCTGAAGGAAAACATAAAAAACATAAAAATTGCTCTTCGGCGTGTTCGTCAAAACACGTTGGAATCTATTAAACTGGTCCAGGGACGTCTGATAATCACCTTATCGGAAGAGGGGAAAAATCAACCGGACGCCATTGCTTCCGCCCTTAAATCTATCTTTGGGATCGCCTACTTTTGCCTGGCCGAACATCATCCGGCGGATCTTTCACTACTCCGTTCCAGGGTTTTGGAAATTACTTCGGATATCTCCTATCAAACGTTTCGTATCACCGCCCGAAAATCATATTCCAATCTCCCGGTAACGACGCAAAAGATCAACGAGGATTTTGGGGAAGCATTGATCGAACGTGATCACAAACCGGTGAGTCTGAAATATCCCGAACTCAATGTTCACCTTGATTTTCTCACTGCCGGTGCGTACCTGTACCTGGTAAAACATGCGGGACCGGGAGGATTGCCCGTGGGTTCAAGTGGGCGAGCAATCGTCATGCTTTCCGGCGGACTGGATTCACCGGTTGCCGCCTGGTATGCCCAACACCGCGGAATTCATCCCATTTACGTTCATTTTCATTCCATTCCTTATACATCGGAAGCTTCTACCGAAAAGGTCAGACAGTTGGCCCGCATCCTGGATAAATTTCAGCGACCCACAAAATTATACCTGGTTCCTTTCGCTACTATTCAGGAAGCAATCCTGAAATCGGCGGAACCCCGGTTCAGAGTGATTCTATACCGTCGATTCATGGTCAGGATCGCGGAGGTTATTGCAGAACAAGAAAACTGTTGGGGTATATTCACCGGTGAATCATTAGGACAGGTGGCATCCCAGACAATGGAAAACATGTATGTGGTTCAACAAGCCGTACGCGTGCCTATTCACCGCCCGTTGATTGGAATGGATAAACAGGAGATTATAAAAAAGGCGCAGGAAATCGAAACACATGATACCTCGATTCTGGCTCATGAAGATTGCTGTACATTATTTATCCCCAAACATCCGGTTACTAAGGCTCGGTTGGTCGACATTGAGCGCCAGGAAAGTGCTTTAAAAACACAGGAGCTAGTGGATCAGGCCATCAAAAACACACAATTGGAATATACGACGGAAAAGTAATGTTTACAGGGAAACGGAAAATAATTGCCATCAGTAAAAACAGGTTGGCAATCTATACGAGCCCTATTTAGTGGATATGAAAAGCCGCACACCCGGGAACCTATTCAAGTGATTGAGAAATCTCTTAATATTCGGACTAAATATCGTGTAATAATCCCGATAGCAAGTGTAATTTTCGGTCTGAATTAAAAGTAATATTCCCCAATTACAACACACTTTATACCCAAACACAAAAACAAACCAAACAAGTTATATAAAAGGAGAGTCGTATGATTGTCGCGGTTCCAAAAGAAGTCCTGCCTGGCGAAAATCGTGTAGCGGCCACTCCGGCATCGGTCAAAGAACTCATCAAGAGTGGTTTGACAGTTCGTATCCAAAGTGGTGCCGGGTCTGCTTCCTTTTTTTCGGATGATGATTACCGTTCTGCCGGTGCAGAGATTATTGCCGACGTAAAAGCGCTGTTTTCCGAAGCTGATATCGTTCTAAAGGTCGCTCCCCCAACCCAAAATCCTGATGTAGACGGACATGAAGCGGATGCCATGAAAAAGGGAGCCGTCCATGTTTCTTTTATCCAGACGACCAGAGAATTGGAGACAGTGAAAAAGTTTGTCGATAATGAGATCACCGGTTTTTCCATGCACCTGATCCCCCGGACAACGCTGGCGCAAAAAATGGATGCGTTAAGTTCCCAGGCCAATATTGGAGGGTACAAAGCTGTTTTACTCGGTGCCAGTCACATCGCTGTCTATATGCCTCTGCTGATGACGGCTGCGGGAACGATTCCACCCGCAAAAGTCCTGGTTCTGGGTGCCGGAGTGGCTGGTTTACAAGCCATTGCCACCGCCAAACGCCTCGGTGCGCAGGTGGAAGCCTTCGATGTTCGCCCGGTGGTAAAAGAACAAGTGGAAAGTCTGGGAGCTAAATTCATCGAAGTTGACCCCGGTTCTGACGAAGGCGTCGGTGAAGGCGGATACGCCAAAGAAACTTCGGAAGACTACCAGCGCCGTCAGCGCGAAATGATCAAAGATCATATTGCGAAAGCTAATCTGGTGATTACTACGGCTTTAATTCCCGGAAAACCGGCGCCAATCTTAATACCGAAGGATATGATTGATGGAATGATGCCCGGTTCCGCAATCATGGACCTGGCGTCTGAAAATGGCGGAAACTGTGAATTAACCAAACCCGGTGAAGTGGTTACGGTAAATAATGTAGTGATTGACGGGACGACCAATATCCCCGCCACAATGCCACAACATGCCAGCCAACTTTATTCTAAAAACGTGTCCAGTTTCATTACCTACTTCTGTAAAGAGGGTCAACTGGAAATTAATCTGGAAGACGAAATTATCTCCGGTGCAATGTTCACTCATCACGGTGAAGTGATGGATGAACGTACCCGGGAAGCCTTAAAAAATTAAGAGGTTCACTGATGGATATGATTAATATTCTTACCGTCTTCATCCTGGCCCTGTTTGTCGGGATTGAAGTTATAACGAAAGTACCCCCTACCCTGCACACCCCGCTGATGTCCGGCTCCAATGCGATTTCCGGTATTTCCATCGTGGGTGCCATTATCGCAACTCATGTCAATGGATCGATTGGGACCTGGTTGGGGTTAATCGCCGTGATTTTTGCAACCATTAACGTCGTGGGCGGCTTTATGGTCACTGACCGAATGCTCAAGATGTTCAAACGGCGTTAGGAGGCAATCATGGATTACATTAACATTTTTTATGTGACGGCCGCCGTCCTATTCATCCTGGGATTAAAACGGCTCAGTCATCCCCGCACAGCGCGGAACGGGAATCTGATTGCAGGTATCGGAATGCTGATCGCGATTGTGGCAACACTGGTCGGTTATTCGGGGCTCGATTTCAGGTTGATCATAATCGGTATGATCATCGGCGGACTGGTGGGTGGTATCTTCGCTATTAAAGTAGAAATGACCGCTATGCCGCAGATGGTGGCCATTTTTAATGGATTTGGCGGCGGCGCCTCGGCCCTGGTTGGTGCAGCGGAATTTTATACGAAAGCCGCTCCAGCAGCCCTGGGAGGACATCCCTCCTTTTATGCACTCTCTACGATTGTACTGAGTGTTTTTGTCGGAACCCTGACGTTTACCGGCAGCTTTGTTGCCTTTGGTAAACTCCAGGGATTCATTTCCGGCAAGCCGATTGTGTTCCCCGGGCAGAAGACCCTCAACGCCATCATTGCTTTGCTGGTGGTTGGGTTTGCTATCGGAACCGTTCTGGTTCCTTCCAACATGATGTGGTATCATATCGCCCTGATTGTTTTGTCAGCCTTGTTGGGAATTACCCTGGTAATCCCGATCGGCGGTGCGGATATGCCCGTTGTCATATCCCTGCTTAACTCTTATTCGGGGATTGCAGCGGCAGCCGCCGGTTTTGTGCTGTTGAATAATGGATTAATCATCAGTGGCGCTCTGGTGGGAGCTTCCGGTCTCATTCTGACCAACATCATGTGCAAAGGGATGAATCGATCCCTGGCAAATGTTATTTTTGCCGCAGTCGGACTTGAACAGGAAGGTGCCTCTGGCGCTCAGAAACAGATGAACATTAAGAGCTATTCCACCGAAGAAGCTGCCATGATTCTGGATTCGGCTGAAAAGGTCATTATCGTTCCCGGTTATGGACTAGCCGTTGCTCAGGCTCAGCATGCGGTTCGTGAAGTCGCCGACTTTTTAGAGAGCAAAGGGAAACAGGTTTTGTATGCCATCCATCCGGTCGCAGGACGAATGCCCGGACATATGAATGTCTTACTGGCCGAGGCCAATGTTCCGTATAACCAACTCAAGGATCTGGATGAAATCAATCCCGAATTTGAGGATTGTGATGTGGCGATTGTTCTCGGTGCCAATGATGTGGTAAACCCCGCAGCACGACATGATAAATCAAGCCCGATCTACGGTATGCCGATTCTTAATGTGGATAAAGCCCGGACCGTATTAATCAATAAACGGACCATGAATCCGGGATTTGCCGGTATTGCCAATGAACTCTTTGGCTATGACAATTCCATCATGGTGTTCGGCGATGCCAAACAAACCCTTCAGCAATTGTTGAAGGACTTAAAAGAACTCTAAATCTGTTCTAGAAAAAAGCCCCCGAAACACGGGGGCTTTTTTTTATACCAATTCGGTGATTAGATCAAGATAGGGTTTCAGTGTGTCTATGGTCGTTTCTCCCATATGTGGAATTCTGAAGGTCTTTGATTTCAGTTTTCCGTAACCGTTGGAAAACTGGTACCCCCGCTCCAAGAGCTGCTTCCCCAGTTGATCCAGATCCCAACCGGCAGCATTCCGAATACAGGATACGGTATCGGAATGACACCCAACTTCAGAAAACATGATCTGCCGTTTATTTTGTGCCCAATTCCGGGTATATTCCGCCAAATCGCGATAACGGCGAAAGCGTGTCTCCAGTCCTTCATTCCGAATTCGTTCAATTTGTTTTTTCAGGCCAAACATGTGTGCGATGGAGGGTGTAACAATTGTCTG
>JAADFQ010000083.1 GCA_013152835.1 FCB group bacterium | reverse complement strand
CCAATTCGTCTCGTCTTCAGGTAGTGAATTCGCTTTTGTGGAATAACGAAGGCGGGGAAGTATATTTCGCTGATTTTGATGATTCCAGTACCATCCTTCTGGCCTATACCGATATCACCTCCGGAATCGACGGTATCACCACCAACGACAACGGCGAGATCATTTGGTCCGATGGTAATCTGAATCAGGATCCCGGATTTGCGGACACGTTAAACTCCAACTATGCACTAACGTTGAATTCGCCAGCCGTAGATGCCGGTACAGCCTGGTTTGTTTATCACGGAGATACTTTGGTTAATTTAATGGAGGAAGATTATCAGGGAGCGGCTCCGGATATGGGCGCCCTGGAGTTTACCCCGGACACCGTGCATTATTTCCCTCTTTCCAACCAGCAAACCTGGATTTATGTTTCCGATGAAGACAGCTTTTCCGTATCGGTTGTGGATTCACTAATGATCAATGGGATGAACTATTTTCAATTGGATCAGTGGTATCCAGGAGAAAATATTACGCTCTTTCGAAACACCGGAAATCAAGTGTATGTCCGATCTGACACAAACGAATTCATGCTATATGATTTTGCTGCCTCAGTGGGTGAAAACTGGACCGTTCCCGGGCCGGATGGCAGTCCGGTCACAGTCACATTTACGGGGTTGGATGCTATCGTGGAAACACCGTCCGGGACGTATGAATCCTGCGATGTATTTGAGCGGTTCATCGGCGCTGATTATGCCTATACCGAATGGTTTGCACCGGAGATTGGACTGGTGCAACGCGATGTGATTACGTTTGCCGGGACACGGCGCTACCAGTTGGTGTATACCGGCCCGGTTTTATCATCAGATGAAAGGAATACAAGGCTGGCAGAGGTCTATCGACTGGACGGGAATTATCCGAATCCGTTTAATCCGTCCACCATGATTCGCTACGACTTACCGACGGCCGGGACAGTAAACCTTTCCGTGTTTGATCTCCGGGGTCGGTTGGTTCGGAGTTTGATTGACCGTTATCAGGAAGCTGGAAAATATAGCGTTCGTTGGAACGGCAAAAATCAAAATGACCAATCCGTATCTTCAGGGCTGTACATTGTAAGGATGGAGGCCGATGGAAACATTCGGACGCATACGATGGTTTTACTTCGATGAGAACTGGTAGTCCAAAATAAAGTCCGTGATACAAACGGATAATTGCGAAACGGACGAGTGTGGGCGTCATACTTTTGTGGGACTGGTAAGAACTGCCAATACTATGATTGTTCCCCCGGGGTTCCATCGTATGTCAGTACCGTCCAAACAGTTCCTAAAAATCATTTTATGGTAGACAGGTGTGAATAAAGAAACGGAAATCAGTGTACCAAAGTATCACTTTTTTTCATTATACTAGAGGGTGTAGATTATTTCAAACTAAAAATATATAAGAGGATTAGGCTATGGAATACAAAAAATACCAACAACTGATCTATGGAGTTTTCTCAATTAGCATTGTTTGTCTTTTAAACGGGGCTCTGGCAGGTGAATCCAATCCAGTCAAATCCATTCAAAATAATTCCCGGATTTTGGATACCGGAATTTTCGACGGCAATCGAATTAGAAATGACCTGGAAAATAATGGTATGATTGTATCCCACCGAATTACCGGTCATTCCGGGATGGAATGGCCAAAAGGTACGGGAACATATATTAATTTTGCCTCGGGAGTATGGCTCGCCGGATACGTCAACGGTGAATTGCGAACTGCTGTGGCTGAATATGGTCCTGAATACGTACCCGGTCCCTACGGATCGGATCCCTATCTCGCAGAGAATAAAATCTATCGGGTAAATCGCTATGACCTTGATTCTCCTGCCGGTAATCCGGACTTCCAGAACTGGCCGGTTGATTTGGGAGCCCCATGGGTAGATGTCGACGGTGACGGAGTCTACAACCCTTTACCCAATGGACCGGATTATCCGGAAATACTTGGTGATCAGGAACTATGGTTTGTCATCAATGATGGGGATTCTGTTAACCATACAATTTTTGCAACCCAGCCCCTGGGTGTTGAAATCCAAACAACAATTTGGGGTTATGACCGCATGGATCAATATGGCGATATGTTATTTGTGAAATCACTTATTATCAATCGTGGAAACGTTTCCATCGATTCCATGTTTATTGGACTTTGGGATGACCCCGATATTGGGGATGCTACAGATGATTTTGTCGGTTGTGACACGACTCTGGGTCTTGGCTTTTGTTATAACGATGGTGCTGATAATGATTATGGACCCAGTGTTCCGGCTATCGGTTATGATTTTCTTCAAGGTCCAATAGTCCCTGCCATTGGAGATTCGGCAATTGCTTTTGGGCAGGTGATTAATGATTACAAAAATTTACAGATGACGTCCTTTGTCAAATACATTAACTCTGCAGACGCTATTTGGTCCGATCCAAATGACGCTCAGGAAGCATACAATCTAATGAATGGACTGATGAAAGATGGCAATCCTTATGATTATTCGATCACTGGCGGAAGTCACTTTGTCCATCCGGGGGACCCTCTGCTGGATCAGGGCCCAGGCGATTCGGAATTTATCGATGCCGATATACATCCTTCCGGTGATAGACGGTTTTTAATGAATTCCGGTGCTTTTAACATGGCTCCGGGAGATTCCCAGGAAGTTATTTTTAGCATTATCATAGCACGATCAACGGATAACCTTGCATCATTATCCATGCTGAAGCAAACCGATTCATTAACCCAGGTTGTCGCTGACAATTCTTATTTGCTCCCGGAGGATACGACCTTCGCACAATTTGCAATTGTAAGTGATTTTCAGGTCGTAGGCGATAATTTGAACGATGATGGATTAATTAATAATGGCGAACTGATTAAATTGATTTTTTCCGTAGGCAACACCACCGCGGAAACAATTTCAACGGTAGTAATCGTTACCCCGATGTCATCGTTAGTGAATTCTGAATCGGAATCATCAATTATTATTAATGAATTAGCTCCACTACCCGGCCAATATACACTTACTTCGGACGAAGCATTTTATTTGTATTTACAACCGGAATATTCGAATAATCAGTTCCCTTTGCAAATAGATATTGGGAACCTCAATGACGGAACGTGGAACCGGCAGATCATTTCGCTTCCTGTAGCCCTATTGGATTATCAACCCCCGGATACTGTTAGCTGGGCGGAACATATTGCCGGGATTTCAGATGGCCGGGTTGGATTTCGTGTTGTGAATCCTGCAGAGATACAAGTTGCTAACTATCAAATCAGTTTTTCGAACCAGTATTATGATTCCTTGGGAGTTCTGGCAGATGGTCTGGGAATTAATCTCCGCAATTTAGATACAGGTGTATTAGTGTTAGATCGCCATTCCATGCCGGATAGATATCAATTCGGATTTCCAATAACGGATGGATTTAAATTGGTTGTAGAGGATTTACCGGCCAACCTGAAAAGCATATCTGTAATTGCGAATGGTAATGGTACGTTAAGCACTCCGGCAGATGCCGTCCCGTATTGGTATTACCCGGATTACATCGTTTCGGGCGGTGATTATAGCGAACAACAGACCAATGGAACCGTGTGGTTTATATCCATGCATCCATCCTATGGAATAGACGAAAACGATTTTCTTGCGGCAGTATTCGCTTATTCAGGTGGGTACGGATCACCAAATCAGGGACTTGCGTCTATCATTCCTGAAGATTTTGAGTTGAGATTTACAGATTCCGGACAGGCGGTCAACTACTGGGGACCAAATCAAAGCATCCTTGATGTTCCCTTTGAATGGTGGAATATCGGCGATGCCGATGATCCCGGTGATGATTACAAATTAATCACATATTTATTGGATGAAGATGAATCCGGTACCTGGAATTTAATGTATGATGCAAGCGATTCTTCCGGTGGAACCGGTTGGGCCGATCATCCCATGTCAGGTGGTCTGAATGATCCCTGGACGGACAGAATGTATGTGTTGAGTCCTGTGGATAAAACACCGGGAACTCAGGGATATGATAACTTTATGGCTCAGGCTGCCTCATACCCCAACGGTCTGCCGGGATGGTATGCCCAGCCGGGAGATGCATCGGGACCGCTGGATGCTTATAATTTTGCATCGAGATTGGTGTTAGTATTATTGAATGGAGGGGACGTTACTACGACCACTTCACCGGCGGATTATTCCGCCGAAAGCCCGGAGAACGGTACGATATTTAGATTCACTACGAATAAAGTAATTGATTCGACTGATGTCTATACTTTCAATACTTCGGGATTGGAAGTGAGTCCTCCGGATGGAATACCACAGGAATTTGCTCTGCGCCAAAACTATCCAAATCCATTTAATCCAATAACGACAATTCAATATCAACTTCCTTATTCTTCGGAAGTAACCCTGAAAGTTTTTGATATTCTGGGAAGGGACGTGATTACCTTAGCGCAAGGGAAAAAATCCTCCGGTTTTCATTCCGTTGTTTGGGATGGAAGGAACAATAAAGGCGTTCCAGTCAGCACCGGTTTGTATTTTTATAAATTAAAAGCAGGTCAGTTTGTGAAGATCAGGAAGATGCTATTATTGAAATAAAGGTGAGGAAAAACTATTAACTGATCATTCCTATTGGGAATTGTATGGAATAAAATTTTTGATTTCCTAGATCCAGCCATCGGGACGGGAGGCTCTCCAGTATCGCATCCAATCATCGGGAATCCGGTGCTCATCCCGTAGGCAGTTTTCCTCTATAAGCGGGTAGAGTTCCGCATAGGTTTTTACGGTGGAACCGTGAACCCGGTGGTTCACGTGAAAGGGGCGGATATCTTCAGGATTCTTTAAACCGGCGGCGGCAACCAATTCCAATAAGTTCCGGATCATGGCCTGTTGATAACGGGCGACGCGGTGCGATTTGTGATCTATATCCAGGGCCAGCGAGCGGGCCGGATCCTGGGTGGCTATTCCTGTCGGACAATTACCGGAATTGCATCGGCGGGCCTGGATGCACCCCAGGGCGAACATCATCGCCCGGGCGCTATTGACCGTATCCGCTCCCAGAGCGATGGCGCGGAAGATATCAAAAGCGGAAATGATTTTTCCGGAGGCGATGAGACGTATGTGGGGACGCAGTCCGGTACCCCGGAGTGCATTGTGGACGAAAGACAGACCATCGCGCAACGGTGTGCCCACGGAATTGGTCAGTTCGATCGGTGCGGCCCCGGTGCCGCCCTCGCCACCATCCACGGTAATAAAGTCAGGGTGAGAGCCGGTCTCCAGCATGGCCTTGCAGATGGATAAAAATTCCGTTTTATATCCCACGCAGAGTTTAAATCCTACCGGTTTTCCCCCCGATTTTTCCCGGAGTAGAGTAATAAAGTTCAGCAA
>JAADFQ010000082.1 GCA_013152835.1 FCB group bacterium | reverse complement strand
GGATTATCGGAATCAAAATATTTTACTTTTTCCGGATTTGAATTTGTATTTTGGCGCTTATCCGTTGAATTTTCGATTCGTTGGAAAATGGATAAACCCAGATTATGCATTAACAACGAATCAAGCGAATTAAACGAAAAGAATATCAAGAGTCAGGAAAATTATTGAAATAATCTTTTCTTCCTGGAAATACCTGATTTAAATCTTTATTATTTCGTTAGTTTTCCCGCCTGTTCGTGAAGTACGAGGGCCGGCAGGCGGGACAGGCTGTTTACTTCGTTGTTCCTGTTGCACTATTTGGGATAAAGAATAAAGTGAGTACTTGCTGGACGGCTCATCACACACTTCCCTCCGACTGTGGCCCCCTCTCCAGCGGGGATTTTTGAAATTTATCCGAACCAAAAGTTGGACGGCGGTTTGATTTTTACCCTTTCAAAGATGGGATCAGGTACATTGCAACCAAAGTTTCGTTTTACCGTATGAGGTTTAAATACAGACTATGAATATTCTCCCCCGGACTTACGGCTTATCTTATCATTGTCTCTGTGTTCTGTGGCTTTGTGGTGGCCTGCCTCCCTTAGTCTTATGATCCTATTTCAATAATACCAGTTTTTTCGCGGCAATGTATTTCTCGGTTTGAAGAACGTAAAAATACACTCCGGAGCTGACTTGTTTCCCCGAGGAATCAGTTCCATCCCATATAATTTCATAGTAACCGGGATTTTGATCCGCTTTAACCAATGTTTTAATATTTCGCCCTAAGATGTTATATATTAACAATTGCACGTTACTTCCCTTTGGAATCTCATAGCGGATTTTGGTTATCGGATTAAACGGATTCGGATAATTATCATGCAAGGCAAACCGTTTGGGAACCGGCGGTTGGGTTGTTAATTCCAAAGTACCGGATTCGGATAATTCACCCTTTGTTAATGACCTGCCCCGGTTACTGTATCGCAAAGTTGTTTCACGGCTAATCAGAGGATTGAAGAATACCTTAGCAACATCGTTGTCATTAACAAACAAACTGGAATCACTCAGGTTTACAATATTGATGATTATTAGCCCCTGTTTTTCATCGTTTACGGCTAACCGGATTTTCCCACTGTTCAATGTATCGGCAGCGCCGGTAAAAGCAATATGATCAAATTCCAATTCATCTGGATAATACCACAAAACAATCTCCAGGGCGTCAATCGCAATATTCCGATCCGTCCCCACCGAAAGGATTAATTGATCGTCATAATTGCGGTTCCAAACATCGTCGGTTGTCTCAAAATTGGATCGGAAACGGAACATCCCGTCTTCCACCACGGCCGTGGTTTTTGGTTGGCGCATAGCCAGTTGATACCCGGTATTGTTAAAGGACCAATTCCACATATAAATGAATGTCGCCAGGTCCCGGATATCCAACTCACCGTCAGGAGTCACGGTTACGCGCGGTACCGTGCCGGTAAACGGCGCCAGTTCAAAACGGCTGATTTCAATCGTGTCCCGGCCCATCCAGGTGTCTTTAAATATGATTAAATCGTCGAAGTCAATATCACGGTCCAGATCGTAATCACCGGGATAGGTAGTGTAAAACCGCCACCGCACGTCGTCGTCGGGAGAACCATCCGGATCGCCATTTTGATTGCCATCGAGCGACACTCCCTCAAAATTGGTAATACCCGCGGATAACAAGACGGAAACCGTGTCATCCGTGGGGAACGCTGTATCCGGTGTAATCGATAACGAGCTGGAATCGAGCTCGAACCGGATCGGAAGTGTGTTTCCGGCAACGGTCTGAATGGTAATATTGCCGGAGAGACTTGCCGGATTCATTTCCTGGCTGAACGTCACCTGAATCGGGGTTGACCAGTACACTAAGGATTGGGGCAACGGGTATTGATCGATGACCCCGGGGGCAAACTGGTTATCAATATCGATTATGACGGTATCCCCGATGCCAAAATCCCATTCATCGGCAATTAAGCCGCGTACCTGAACCGAATCCACATCCCTGTTATTTAAATCCGTCTCCGACTGCCAGATAACCGAACCGGAATACGTCGTCGGACTAAAAATCGTGTCGGTAATACCGTTCATCGATTGCCATTGGGAGGCTTCGGGGAGCCGATATTGCCAATCAACGGTCATATCGTCATTGCCCGGATCGGTAATGTTGTACCCGATTTCGACCGCCCCGGTTTGTTCACCGGTGGGAGCTTCCAGCAACAACAAACCCTGGTAATTGTCAACCCGGATCCGGGTAACTCCTGAGCCTCCCGGGTCAATGTCGGATACGAATACCTTGAAATACAATTGAACATCCGCCATTTCCATGTCTGTTAAGCTATGCCAGGTAAAATCAACAGTGTTCCCGGCGCTTCCTGCAATCGTAACCGTTGCCGGTTCCCAGGAAACAGAATCGGGAGAAAAAGAAAAACCATAATTCACCGGATCGCCCTCCGGATCCAGGAATGAGAATTCACTGGAAATATCACCATGATATTCTCCACCGCTGAGGTTTAACACCACACTTGGCGGAAGATTATTGTCCACGTGGAGTACTGTGCTGTCAGCGATACCCGGATCTAGGTCCGCACAAAGGAATTTGATCCACACCGAATCGATGTCCTGCCCGGCCAGATCAATATCGGAAATCCACGGTAATTCACCGGCGTAATTCCCAGCGAAACGGTTCGAACCTTCGATGGTCGCCGTATCCCAAAAAGCCGGATTGACGGCATATAACGCTTGAATATCAATCGAATCGTTTTCCGCATCGGTTAACTGGAAAGGAATGGAAATTAATCCCGAATATTCATCATAAACCAACGATAAGGTTACCTGAGGAGGTTGATTGTTGTCCAGATGGAAGGGTGGCGTTATGTGTTCCCCGCCCCAATGACCGTCATACGATACCGCGCGCAGGCGGGCATTCAGTACGTCCACGCCGGGGGCGTCGGTATCGGAATTCCAGATGAAAGAACCCATGTAATTAGCGCTGTCCAGTCCGGTAATGGTCCCCGATACGGAAGCGGTGTCCCAACTGGCGCCATCATTTAAGGAATAGTAGATGTAAAGCCGTACCGTATCGGCTTCGTCATCGGATACGGTGAATTCGACCGGAATATCGCCGCTTAGTTCGACTTGCGTGTCCAGGCTGAGGCTTACCATCGGCGCGCCTACCTGGTCGACCAGGATCGATACCGTGTCCCACACACCCGGGTCAGTATCAAAAGGCCGGATGCGAAACAGCGCTTCGCCTGTATATTCCGGCAAATCCGTCAATGAGTGCCAGATCAACTGGTAATTTCCCGGTTGATAAGCGACCCGCGAACCGGAAGTGTCGGGCTCATGCCAGAATTGTTCGTACAGTTGTTTATACTGACATTCGATGCCGATAATGTCATTCTCCGCATCCGATAAGGTGAACGAAACGGGAATATCGTTTTTCTGTTCGCCCTCAAGCGTGGCAATCTCGATACGCGGACTGCGGTTATTGTCCAGTCGGAAAACAAGGGTGTCACCTACGCCGTTTTCCCAGGTATCGTTGGGAGTGATGGCAATGAACACCGAATCAATATCCATACCGGGCATGTTGAAGTGGGTGTACCATTGCAAGGTCCCGGAATACTTATCAGGAGTTATTTCGAGTGTATCATCGGGGATATAGGGAATAAACCAGTTGGACAGGTCAGTGTACGGCGTATAAAATGGCCTCGATATTTCGTTCTCGGAATTTACCCCGACGCCCGGGAGATATTTGAAAATGATATTGGAACCCCCGACCTTTCCATGTTTCTTATTGCGCAGGTCGCGACGAGAGGAAGATTGTGGCCGGACGGGTGGTGAATTCAAAAGGTCGGGCTTTTGTTTACCGCGCTTGACCGCATTCCCGGATGAAGTCCTTGTTCCCATACCCCATGATTCCTTCATTCCCGATCGTTCAGGATCTACCGCCCTCACCCTTCCTGATCCCACCTTCCTTGATCCCTCAGGATCTCCCGATCCTGAGGTCAACAAGAAATCACGATTCGCATTGAAATTCCCATCGGTTGAATAGCGGCAAACCAGAATGAGAGTATCATTGGTGATATCGGTAATATTGTAGTGAATTGCGAGTGTATCCCGTACCGGATCTTCATTGATGGAAATGGAA
The DNA here is from genome assembly GCA_013152835.1 of FCB group bacterium. Taxonomy (GTDB): domain Bacteria; phylum Fidelibacterota; class Marinisomatia; order Marinisomatales; family J089; genus J089. The sequence goes on along the minus strand of JAADFQ010000082.1, from coordinate 1,358 downwards.
ATCGACTGTTGATGGTAATTGTCCAGCCGGATTAAAATTGTGTCGGGGATACCGGGGTCCAGATCCTGGGTAATGAGCCTCAGAAGATAGGGTTCTGACTGATCCGGAAGATCGGAAAGAGTATGCCAGGTAACCGTGCCACTTAAGGCAAACAGGTTACTGGTATCTCCACTGAGGGTCGCCGGACGCCATTCGGTATCCCCGAATGCTTGAAATTCGCCGAATAAGGCCAGGGTATCACCTTCGGCATCGGAATACGAAAAATTGATCTGTACATCCCCGGACTGTTCCCCTGCTACCGGGGTTGCTTCAACGGTCGGCAGGGCGTTATTATCCAGGTGAAAACTGATCGTATCGCTGCGACCGGTATTGGACTGGTCGTAAGGCGTGATGGCAAACAGGACGTTGGGAATATCCTGGTGATCCAAACCATCAGTAATGGTGTTCCACGCAATCGTTCCGGTATACTGTCCGGTGGTAAGATCGGTAGTATCGCTGGTGGTGGTGGGAACCAGCCAGGAGGTGCCATCATCGATCGAATAACGGCAGATTAGGGAAGTTGGGTTTCCTCCCGGATTTTCGATGGTGTAGGGGATGGAAACCAGCCCGGAATACTCCGGTTGGTCCATAGTCATTGAGACGTTAAAGCGCCATTCGAGGTGGTTATAGTAGATTTGCAGATAATCGGGCCATCCTTCGTCATAACGACTCATCGCCAAATCTAAATCACCATCATTATCAATATCCGCCCAGGCTACATTTCCTTCACTTACCCAATAACTTGACCATCCTGCCGTTGAAGATATTACACCGTCTATATTGAAAAATATTTGGGAAGGTGTACCTTGTCGCACTGCAGTGGATACATCCAAATCTCCATCACCATCTACATCAATTAATTTTCCTTCCATATTATTTAATGGGGGTGACTCCCAAATTGGAGTCGTATTAAATACCCCATTATTGTTTAGGAATATCTTACTTTTTTTATCTCCTGAAGTCCCTGAATAAAATAAATCAACAAATCCGTTACCATCAATATCACCTGCATCAATTGACTCCAAACAAGTACCATAATTCAACGTCTGAACAGGACCTACAAAACTCCCGTTATCATTACGGTAGATTTTCCCAGTCCATATAATATCCGTGTCTGAATCATTATCAATATCACACACCAGAATATCACTACCACATCCGCTTGGGCCACCATACAATATAGTTGAACTGGTTGAAGGCATAGTACCATTGTTGTTATAATATATTTGTACCGTGCTTTCGTCACTATTTATTCCAACTAAATCGGGATACAAATCACCGTTTATCAAACCCCATTTTGTATATCTTAATCCCTCTGA
>JAADFQ010000081.1 GCA_013152835.1 FCB group bacterium | reverse complement strand
CAAGGAATAATGAGTGTAGAAGGAAAAGCCAGGTCAATAATGGATATTCATCAATCGTCAATCATCAATCATCAATGAAGCGATGTATGAATATCAAACAAGGAATAATGAGTGTAGAAGGAAAGGCCAGGTCAACAATGGATATTCATCAATCATCACTCATCAATGAAGCGATGTACGAATATCGAACAAGGAATGATGATTTTAGAAGGAAAAGCCAGATCAACAATGGGTGTTCATCAATCGCCACTCATCAATGAAGCTATGTATGAATATCGAACAAAGAACGCAGACCGAATGATGCTGTCACCTTGGACATTGAATATTGGATATTCGATATTGGATATTTGAATGATTACCAACCAAGAAATACAATACGTTAAAGAGTCACATTTTATGGTCCACGACCTGGGTTTTATGTCCTATCAAGATGCCTGGGACCTTCAGAAGAGTCTTCAGCAGAAGGTTATCGCCGGTGAGCAGGAAGACATTTTGCTGCTTGTGGAACATGAGCCGGTCTATACCCTGGGGAAAAATGCGGACCAAAATCATATTTTGCAGAACCATCCATCGGATGTAAAAACATTTTTCATCGAACGGGGCGGTGACGTGACCTTTCATGGTCCGGGACAACTGGTAGCCTATCCCATCTTTAATTTAAAACACTATCGCACCAGTGTGAGCTGGTACATGCGAACACTCGAAGAGGTGATCATCCGAACTCTGGCGGCCTTTGGGATTAAAGCGGGACGTAAATCGGGATTAACGGGCGTCTGGGTGGGAGACGAAAAAATCGCTGCACTTGGGGTCCGACTGTCACGTTGGGTGACCATGCACGGGCTGGCACTGAATGTAAATCCCGATTTATCATATTATGACGGCATCATTCCCTGTGGTATTTTGGAATACGGCGTAACCTCGATGAAAGTCTGTCTCTCCAACTGTCCTACCATGGAGGCGGTTAAAGAACAATTGGTGACTGAATTCAAAACGTTATTTTATCGCAGTACACAGCAGGAGTGAGCATGGCGCGATTGCACGGATTTACAAAAAAGGAATTGGAACAAATCTACCGGACGATGGCGACCGCCCGGGTTCTGGATGAAAAAATGCTGACGCTGCTCAAGCAGGGAAAAAGTTTTTTCCACATTGGTAGTTCAGGGCATGAGGCCGCTCAACTGGCCGCTGCCCGGGTTTTGCATCCCGGTTCCGACTGGGCTTATCCCTATTACCGTGACGGAGCATTTTGCCTGGGGTTGGGCATGACGCCCAGGGAACAACTACTCAGCTTTCTGGCGCGGAAAGACGATCCCAACTCCGGTGGACGGCAAATGCCCCAGCATTACGGACATAAAGACCTGAGGATTGTTACTCAGTCCAGTCCTACCGGAACTCAGTACTTACAAGCCGTGGGTTGCGCCATGGGATGTCGCCGGGATGGAACCAAGGAAGTGGTCTATGTTTCCAGCGGGGAGGGGACCACCAGCCAGGGTGATTTTCACGAAGCGTTGAACTGGGCCAGCCGGGACCGGTTGCCGGTGATTTTTCATATCGAAGATAATCAATACGCGATTTCGGTTCATATCAGTGAGCAAACTTCCGGTGCTTCCGTGTATTCCGTGGCGGCCGGTTATGAGAACCTGGCGCGGTATGATGTGGATGGGACCGATTTTTTTGAGACTCACATGGCCTTCCAGGAAGCGGTGAATCGCGCCCGGCGGGGCAAAGGTCCGGCCATTATTGTGAGTCATGTCGTTCGGCTGTTGCCCCATTCATCCTCGGACGATCAGCGGAAATACCGTCCAACGGAGGAGCTGGAAGCGGACCGAACCAGAGACCCCATCCATCGGTTCGGCGAAGAATGTGTGGCAGCGGGTCAGTTTTCGCAAGCCGATCTCGACGCGGTTTTTTCCACCGTCAAATCGACTGTGGATGCCGATGCCGACTGGGCCGATGCTCAGGAATATCCCGATCCCGCCACGGTGGGTGACTACCTGTTCTCCAACGAACAACCGGAAGGCAAAACCTCGTTCACGCCAATCGCGGAAAAAATTGTTTTGGTAGATGCCATTAATCACGCCCTGAAAGAAGAATTAGAGCGAAATTCTAAAATGGTGGTTTACGGCGAAGATGTAGCCGATCGAAAAGGCGGCGTATTTACGGCCACCAAGGGGCTCTCAACCGAATTCGGAAAAGACCGGGTGTTCAATTCTCCCCTGGCGGAATCCTCGATTGTTGGTACGGCTGTTGGTTTGGCGGTTCGTGGATTTAAACCGGTGGTGGAAATTCAGTTCGGAGATTATATCTGGACGGCCATGATGCAATTGCGCAACGAGGTGGTTACAATTCGATACCGGTCCAACAATGCCTTTTCTTGTCCAATGGTGATTCGGGTTCCCGTGGGTGGATATATTCACGGCGCGCTCTGCCACAGTCAATCCATCGATGGTACCTTTTTCCATATTCCGGGGATCAAAATAGCCTACCCTTCCAATGCGGCTGACGCGAAGGGGCTGCTGAAAATGGCCTGTCGAATGGACGATCCGGTGCTGTTTATGGAGCATAAGGGATTGTATCGTCAGGGGTATGCCGCCACACCGGAACCGGATGAGGACTATTGTCTGCCGTTCGGTGTGGCCAGCATTGTGGAACCGGGAGACCAGGTAACGATCGTGACCTGGGGCGCCATGGTACAAAAATCAAAAGAAGCGGTTACACAGGCCGGACTGGATTCGGGGACCGTGGAGATCATTGATCTGCGCACCTTGAATCCGCTGGATATGGACACCGTTCGGCAGTCTGTGGAGAAGACAGGGAAAGTGCTGATTGTTCACGAAGATAATATTACCGGCGGGATCGGTGCGGAAATCGCTGCCCGGATTGCCGATGCCTGTTTCGAATTCCTGGACGGGCCCGTCAAGCGGGTGGGTGCCCGGGACCTGCCGATTCCCTTCAACTGGTTTTTGGAAGAAAAAGTATTGCCGCAAACCGATGAAATTCAGGCGGCCATAACCGATTTGTTGGAGTATTAATGATGATTGTTGATATTGTCATGCCAAAAATGGGGGAATCGATTACCGAGGGCACGATTCTGGAATGGCGGAAATCCGCAGGTGACCGGATTGAGAAGGACGAGATTCTGCTGGAAATCGGCACCGATAAAGTGGATTCGGAGATTCCGTCACCCCATTCCGGAGTGATCACCGAGATTCTAGCCACGGTTAATGAGGTGGTTGAGGTGGGTATTCCCATTGCCCGTTTGGATACAGAGGGGCAAGCTGTCAGGACTACGGAATCGACATCAGACACACCGGAAGAAAGAATGCCGGAGAAAGCGGCACCGGAAAACATTTGGAAGGCTCCGTCCCGGAAAAAAATTGATACCGATGGAAAACGCTTTTACACACCGGTAGTACTGAAAATTGCCGCTGAACAGGGGCTGGAGATGTCAGTCCTGGAAACCATTCCCGGCACGGGGCGAAACGGACGGGTAACGAAAAAGGATATCCTTCAATTTCTGGAGCAAAAACCCGCAGCATCTATTCCGGAAGCACCGCCTTCCCGGTCCGTGGCTCCGTCCAGTCCTGCCGACCGGATTGTGGAAATGGATCATATCCGGAAACGAATCGCGGAACATATGCGTGCCAGCGTGGACACCTCGGCCCATGTCTATGTCACCGTGGAAGTGGATATGACCCCCATCGTTCAATATATTCGGAGGGAAGGAGCGGCGTTCAAAGAGCGGGAGGGCTTTTCACTTACCGTGACCCCCTTTATTTTAAAGGCGGCAATCGGTGCTTTGCAGGAATTCCCGGAAATGAATGCCAGTCTGATCGGAGACCAGATTCATTATCATCGGTCAATTCATCTGGGAATGGCCGTGGCTGTGGAAAGGGGTCTGATGGTGCCGGTGATTCCCCGGGCAGAGGAACTGAATTTCCTGGGACTCTGCCGTCGGGTTACTGACCTGGCAATCCGCACGCGGAATAAGCAAATCAGTCCCGATGAACTTCAAAATTCGACGTTTTCGGTTACGAATTTTGGTGTCTTCAATGTGCAGATGGGAACTCCGATCATTAATCAACCCAACGTGGGAATCCTGGGCGTGGGAACCATTACCAAACGACCCGTCGTCATTGAAAAGGACGATACGGACCTGATTGGTATCCGCTCCATGATGATCCTTTCCCTGGGATTTGACCATCGCCTGATTGACGGCGCCGGAGGCAGCCGATTCCTGGATTCGGTCCGCCGGTATCTGGAATCCTTTGATCTGGAGCATGTATTCTGATGGCTGTCGATCATGTATTGAAATGGTATGCCCGGACAATTCAGTCACCTTATTTACACTACGGCTACTGGGATGACCCGGAGACAATTGATCCCAAAACCTTTTCCCTGAAAGACATTCTTCAGGCCCAGGAGCAGTACATTACTCATTTGGCGGAACAGATTCCGGACGATGTGCGATCGATTCTGGATGTGGGCTGTGGTATCGGCGGGAACGGGAATGCGGCCTTTTTACTGGACCGTGGCTATTCCGTAGAGGTGCTGTCGCCGGATAAATATCAGGAAGCGGTGATTGGGGAGAAATTTGGGGATACCCTTCGTTTTCACCGGACCAAATTTGAAAATTTCACCCCGGATCATCGTTTTGACCTGATCCTGGAGAGTGAAAGCGCCGCCTATATTAAAATTCAACCCGGTTTTGAGGCGGCCCACCGCTGCCTTCGTCCGGGGGGATATATGCTGGTTTCCGATTATTTTGTCATCAATGAGGATGAGTCCGGCAGTCCTCACTTAAAAGGCGCTCACCGTTTGACACCTTATTTGGAGGCAGCCCGTACCGCCGGTTTTTCCATGGTGAAAGACGTGGATATTACGCCTCATATATTGCCGACGCTGAACGGAGCCCATGCTTTCGTCAATCGTTTTGTCTGGCCTACCACGGAATATGTTTTATATTCCATAAAGCGGAAACATCCTAAATTATTGGCGAGTTTAAGACTCATGTTTAACGGAATATGGAAACGAAAACAGAAACAACTGGCGTTAATCGACAGTCAGGAATTTCAGAAATACCGGCGCTATAAAGTGTTTTTATTTCAGAAGGAAACAACATGAACCCTTTGGCAACCCGAACCATTGATAAACCGAAAATTCGTTTTGAGCGGGGCGATCAATATCGGGAAGTGAATCGGATCGTTCAGTCCCAGCGTCTGCACACGGTGTGCGAAGAAGCCCGTTGTCCCAATATTTATGAATGCTGGAACCGGCGCACGGCGACGATCATGATTCTGGGTGATACCTGCACCCGGAGCTGCGGTTTCTGCTCGGTGAAAACGGGTCGTCCGACGTGGCAGGATCCGCTGGAGCCGGAACGTACCGCCCGGGCGGTACGGCAACTGGACTTACGCCATGTGGTCATTACTTCCGTAGACCGGGACGATTTGAAACCGGACTTTGGCGCGACCATTTGGGCAGAGACCATTCGTCGGATACGTCAGGACGTACCCAATTGTACTGTGGAAGTACTGACTCCGGATTTTCAGGGAAATTCTGACGCCCTGAATACGGTATTTGCTGCCCGGCCGGACATTTTCAGTCATAATATTGAATGTGTGGAGCGCATCAGCCGACAGGTGCGTCCCCAGGCCGACTGGCGTCGGAGCTTGAATGTGTTGCAAGCATCGGTGAAAGCGGGGTTGCGAACCAAGACCGGTCTTATGGTGGGGCTGGGCGAAACCGTGGCAGAAGTGTTTGAAACGATGCAGCAGGCGGCGGAATTGGGTGTGGAAATATTTACGATAGGGCAGTATTTGCAACCCTCAAAAAAACAGGTCCCGGTGGCACGCTATGTGAGCCGGGAGGAATTTCAGGATTATCAATACCGGGGGCTGGAAATGGGCTTTCGCGTGGTGGAGTCAGGACCGTTGGTTCGCAGTTCCTACCATGCGGATGAACAGGCGCAGTTGTCCGGAGTAACGGCAGGAACGAATAATGAATAAAAATACACTATTTTTCGGATTATCGACACTGGTAGTCGGACTATTGATGGTTGCTTTCAGCTTTGATTGGGGTGGAACCTCCTCATCGGCCGGAAACCAGGTGACCGTCCGGCCATCAACAGCGGCTCCGGAACCGCGCGGGAACATGGGGGACAATCCCTCTGCAACCATGACCGCTCCTGTTTTCCGGGGAAATGTAGGCAATCTGAACGCGGATATTCCCGACTCATGGACTCAGGAAAAACCATCCTCTGCCATGCGTCTCACCCAGTTTGATCTGCCGGCCCTGGCCGGCGACCGGGAAAATGCCCAGTTAATTGTTTTTAATCAAATCGGCGGAAGTATTGACCAAAATCTAAATCGCTGGTACGGGCAATTCAAACAACCGGATGGGAGCTCGTCTGCTTCCAAGGCCCGGCGTGAAACCTTTACAGCCAATGGGTTGCCGGTGACGATGGTTTCGCTGAAAGGTACGTTTTCCGCTTCATCAATGGGCATGGGTGGCGCACCGACGGATAAACCGGACTACGGATTGTTAGGCGCCATTGTATCCAGTCCGGAAGGACCGTACTATTTTAAACTGGTGGGACCGGCGGCCACGATTGACGGGTACCGCGCTGCATTTGAATCGTTTCTAAAATCAATGCGCTATATGGATAATTAACCGGATTTCAGAAACTTCATGCCATATTCTCACAGAATATCGTTTACTCCTGTCAAGATCACAGGGAAACTGCGATGGCATATTGTTTGAGTTGAAAGCCGAAAACAAAGGTTTATTATGAGTGATACCAAAGAATATCAGGAAAAAAATGTTGAGGAATCATCTTCTTTCCCGGTGATGCCGCTGCGGAATACGGTTTTATTTCCCCAGCAGGTTATTCCCATTTATATCGGTCGGGAAAAATCATTAAAACTGATTGGAGATATTGATTCCAAATCGAAACAAATTGTCGTTGTAGCCCAGGAGGATGGATCGATTGAAGATCCAAAGACGGAAGATTTGTATGAATTCGGTACACTGGCCGTCGTGCTGAAAGTGTTTGATATGCCCGATAACAGCAAATCGGCCATCGTGCAGGGAATTCGCCGCGTAAAAATCCTGAAATACGTTTCCGAAGCGCCTTATCACCGGGCCATCGTTCGGGCGGTGGAGAGTCATTCACGGGAAAACGATCTGGAGCTGGATGCCTTGATGAATAACCTGCGACAGACGTTTGCCGAATTGGTCCAGGTAGCGCCGAATTTAACGGAAGAGCATACGGGAATGTTATCCAACATTCAGAAACCGTCGCGTCTGGCGGATCGGGCGATCTCACTGATTACCGTGAGCAATCGCGAGAAACAGTCTATCCTGGAAGAACTGGATATTAAAAAGCGGGTGGAAGCGGCTATTTCGATTCTGACCCGGGAAATACAACGGATTAAACTGGGCGAAGAAATTCAGACGGAAGTTCAGGATGAGATTGCGAAATCTCAGCGGGAATATTACCTGCGAGAGCAGATGAAAGCCATCAAACGGGAACTGGGCGAAGATGAAGGAACGGTGGAGCTCAAGGAACTGGAAGAACGAATTAAAGCGGCCGAATTGACTGAGGAAGCCCGGAAAGTGGCTCTGAAAGAACTGGATCGTCTTTCGAAAATCCCCACCCAGTCACCGGAATATTCCGTGTCCCGGACTTATATCGAGTGGCTCGCCGATCTGCCCTGGTCCAAATCCACGGAAGACCGGATCGATGTGAAAGAAGCGTTTCGGATTCTGGACGAAGATCACTACGGTCTGGACAAGGTAAAAGAACGGGTTCTGGAATACCTGGCGGTTCGCGATTTGAAACAGCGGCGTGATCCGGGAAAACCGGTCCGGGGACCAATCCTGTGTTTCGCCGGTCCTCCGGGAGTGGGAAAAACCTCCCTGGGGAAATCCATTGCCCGCGCCATGGGACGTGAATTTGTACGGATGTCTCTGGGCGGTGTCCGGGACGAAGCGGAAATCCGGGGTCATCGCCGAACCTATATCGGCGCCCTGCCGGGACGGATTATTCAGTCCATCAAGAAAGCCGGAACCAACAACCCCGTCTTTATGCTGGATGAGATTGATAAACTGGGTTCCGATTTTCGTGGCGATCCGTCATCGGCCATGCTGGAAGTGCTGGACCCGGAACAAAACAACTCCTTCAGCGACCATTACTTGGAAGTGGATTTTGATTTAAGTAATGTCATGTTTATTTCCACCGCCAATTACCGGGACGCTATTCCTCCGGCGCTTCGGGATCGGATGGAAATTTTGGATTTCAGCGGCTACATTGAGGATGAAAAGATCAAGATCGCTCAGCGACATCTGGTGCCGAAACAAATCAAGGAAAACGGACTTACGAAATCCGATGTTTCGCTTCAGGAAGATGCGTTGAAAGAACTTATTCGTTCCTATACCCGGGAAGCGGGCGTACGGAATCTGGAGCGGGAAATCGCCAATGTATTGCGGAAAGTTGCCCGGGATATTGTGGAAGGCAGGAGGAAAAAAGTCCGGGTAACGAAAAAGAAGGTAAACGAATATTTAGGCGCTCCTCGCTTTTATTCGGAAATTGCAGAGCGAACCGAAAAACCGGGTGTGGTCACCGGCTTGGCCTGGACAGCTGCCGGGGGCGATATCCTGTTTATTGAAGCGTCCAAGATGCCCGGCAAAGGCCGCCTGACGCTCACGGGACAGCTCGGTGACGTGATGAAGGAATCGGCTACGGCGGCGCTTTCGTATGTTCGGTCACATACCGATATACTGGGCATTCCGGAAGATTTCCACGAACATACGGATATTCATGTCCATGTTCCCGCCGGAGCTATTCCCAAGGATGGCCCCTCGGCCGGGGTGAGCATGTACACGGCGATGGTATCATTATTAACCGGGAAACCGGTGGTGAACGGCGTGGCCATGACCGGAGAAATCACGTTGCGTGGTAATGTCCTGCCCATCGGTGGTGTAAAAGAAAAGGTGACGGCAGCGCATCGGGCCGGGATTAAGATCATCATTTTACCGGATCATAACCGGAAAGACCTGGAAGAAATCCCCGATCATATTAAAAAGGATCTGACCTTCCATTTTGCGAAGGAAATTATGCAGGTGATTGAAGTTGCGATACCGGAAGTCGTTTCGGATTTGAAGAAAAAGACCAGGAAAAAAGCCGTAAAACGGAAGTAAATTCGCGGCCCGATTGACGCTTTACTGTCGGGCAATCAGCTTAGGGGCGATTAACTCAGTTGGTCAGAGTGCCTCCCTTACAAGGAGGAAGTCGGGAGTTCAAATCTCTCATCGCCCACCATCTTAGGATCGAACTCCTGTAAAATCAAACAGCCGCTTCTATCAAGCGGCTGTTCTTATATCTACCGTAATATATAAAGATACAGGAATGTGAAAATCAAAATGTCCACTACACATGAGTTTGTATCTCTGTAATATTTCCCTACACATCCGACAGAAAAACGAAAAAATACTCTAAAATTCTCTATTTCTCTCTTTCTGAGAAAACCTCCTCCTTGTAAGTGATAAACGCAGATATACAATAAGATACTGAGACGCCTTAAAAAGTTAGATAGTTTTTGGCAATTACCGAAAATAGAACGGTTCGAGTCTTTCAAGCTCAGGCGTCCATGACAGAAATGCGAACGTTTTTATAATGCTTTAACTCTAATTATTATGACAGATACAGAGACGGTTATTGTTTCTGTATATTTGGTACCGTTCATTACAATGTGGAATATAAGGAGAGAAAGAACAGCTCTCTTAATAACGAACTCATCGTGTACTTGGGATACACAGCGTATTACAAAGCGTTACACGATTAATCCATTGATTAATATTTCCGTAAGGGACAGGCGGATGAGGATGTTTGATTTCCAATTAAAAAAATAGAAAATCCTTGCAAAACTACGATTTATTTTTTTACTCTATTTATGCATGCTTTTTAGCGGTTTCTTTACGGTTTGAGTTGAATTTAGAGCATGGAATAATTTTGAATATGGATTTTGAATAATGATGGATTTTGGATTTATTCGCAGGACGGCCAGGACGGAATGCCCAGGTGCGAACTGTCACCGGTCCTGCTTACGCATTATGATTACCCAAACCTCGACATTTGATTTAAGGGGGTATGGTAAATTATAACCGAATTTTCACCGGTGGTTAATCGTTTAGGAGTTAACTGAATGGAGACTAACGTATGAGTGGACAAAGATTGTTCTGGAAGAGTGTGTTAATATTTATCTTTAACTTTGGATTATGCCTTGGGGCGGATGATCTTCCCCCTGAATTAGCCAATATTTTTACTGTTGAACGAACTCAGGAATTATCCGGTGAAGCACTTTATGCTGATATCGCTGATGAAACCGGAGATTATGTTTTAATACTTAAAAAGAATAATAGTGAGAATACTGTAAAATACTTTACGGCTGATGGAATAGAGAAATGGCAAAAGGATTTTGCCAGGAAAGAAGCGGTATGGATTGACATCACCGAAAATAGTGAAACAGTAATGGTACAAGGCTGGGGTATTGTTAATATTTTTGATAAAGAGGGTGGTTTGCTGTTTACCAAACAAAGAAATATGACTTCATATTTTTTAT
>JAADFQ010000080.1 GCA_013152835.1 FCB group bacterium | reverse complement strand
GAATGAATCCACACCCAGTCGGGGGAACCCTGATCTTTCAAGGCTTTCCAGAAAAGGATTTGCAAATTCCGGCGATAAGTCCGGAAAAAAAGGCGGGGCAGACCGGGAGCGACATTAATCGCTTCCCGGCGATATTCCAGTACTCCGGCCACTTCTACGGGACCAATGGGATTATCCAGCTTTTTCCGGGAAGACCAGTCTTTCAGAGATCGGATGTTGGAGGAAATAACCGTCACCTGAATTCCGGAACGGGCCAGTAACCGCGCCTGGTCCCGATAAAAGGTACCATCCTCCGGATGTAGCGGAGAAGGATACCAGGAAGGTACAATAAACAGCTTCATGGAACCTCAGGACGCCCTAAATTTGTCCATGATCCCGGACCAAAGCCGACGACATTTCACTGCCCGAACGCGAAGTAGATTGACGTAAACCATACTGCATGACATTGTGAAAATAGCCTATATCGCACCGGAAAATACAGTAGGTTCTCTCACCCTCTGGAAAAAGGCGCATGAACAACGCGGGAATCAATGCGACTATTTTACACTCTATCCTGCGCGAAATCGTTTTGACAACGGTTTTTGTCTTAACCTTCCACTGGTGTCAACAAATGACTGGTATCTTCGGACCCGCCACTGGTACTACCGGAAATTTCGAGGTGGTGCGGGAGATTACCAGGAAAAATCCGGTTGCCCTCCGGTGTGGACGCCCTCCAACCGCTGGGAGCGGTGGTACTTTCAGGGACGGGACCGACTTTGGTCCAGAATCGTGGAACCATTTATTGAAGCACATGGACTTAGGGATTACGATATTTATCATTTTGAGTGGGGACTGGAATTTTACCGGGATGGTCGTTTTGCCCGGGAAATGGATCGCCGGGGAAAAGGCATTGCCTGTACCTATCATGGCCAGGATTTGCGAACCCGCGGGGTGATTCCGGAAATTGATGCGGTGAGCCGCCTGAATCTCACCAGCGAACTGGATTTATTACCCAAACATCCGTCACTTACCTATTTATTTTTACCGGTGGATACGGATTACCTCCAACCGCGACTGGAAGTAGGCGATCCCATTCGGATCTGCCACAGTCCCACAAATCGCTATTATAAAGGCAGCGAAGATATTATCCCCGCCTGCGAAGCCGTGGCCCGGGAAATCCCGGGGGTGGAATTTGTACTGGTGGAGAACCAACCTTATGATACCGTTCTGGAGATAAAACGTAGTTGTGATATTCTGGTGGATCAGGTACACAACCGGGGCGGGTGGGGATATGGCATGAATTCCGTGGAGGCCCTGGCCCTGGGATTGGTTTGCGTCACGGAACTGGTCCCGGAATATGAGAATTTTTTACAGGATCATCCATTTGTCAATGTTACCGCCGACACGCTTTACGAACGACTCCTGAAGCTGGTGAAAGATCGATCGCGGTTGCAGGAATTGAAATCGGCATCCCGGGCCTGGGTGGAAAACGTCCATGGACTGAATGCCGTTGCCCGTCAGCTTTATACTTATTATGAAAAACTGGGTTGGAATGGGTAACGTCCTGCAAATCGTAGCTTTTGACGTCCCCGATCCTCCGGATTATGGTGGCGCCGTGGATGTATTCTATAAAATTTCTGCTTTGGCTGAAGCCGGGATTGAAATCCATCTCCATTGTTTTGATTATGGACGGGGACCCTCGTCCCGGTTGGAATCGCTTTGTGCATCAGTGCAATATTATCGTCGTCAACGAAATCCGCTGAAATTTCTGGATCGACGTCCGTTTATCGTTGCCACGCGGGATAATAAGACCTTACTAAATAATTTGCTGAAACGGGAAACGCCGATCTGGATTGAGGGTCTGCACGGCGGCTCGGTACTGGAATCGAAGGTGTTGAAAGCCTGGCCCCGGTTTTTGAGAACCCACAATGTGGAACATCATTATTATCAATCCCTGGCCAATGTATCGTCATTTTTTGCGCAAAAGATCTATTTACAGCGGGAAGCGCGGAAACTGGAGACGTATGAATCCATATTGAATGAAGCCCGGCGAATTTTCCCTCTCTCCCGGGCCGACACGGATTATTTTCAACATCGGTTTTCAGCCGTTTCCCGGCTGCCGGTCTTTCAGTCGCAAACCAGCGTCGCCATTCCCGAGGGCCGGGGTGATTACGTTCTGTATCACGGAAACCTGGCCGTGGCGGAGAATGATCAGGCCGCCCGATATTTGGTAACGGAAATTTTCAATGCATTGGAAATCCCCCTGGTGATCGCCGGGCGATATCCGTCCCGGGCTTTGAAGCAGGAGGCAGCCGCTAGAGGGAATATTCGATTAGTGGAACCGCAAACTGTGCCGGCCATGGATCAGTGGATCCGAGAGGCCCAGATTCATATTCTGCCGACCTTTCAGTCCACGGGACTTAAACTGAAGTTGCTTAAGGCCTTATTTACGGGACGTCATGTGTTGGTTAACGAACCGATGCTTACCGATCCGGAGTTGCGATCCGTTTGTTCCGTATTTACCTCTCCTGAGGATGCCCGGGATCAAATTCATTCCCGTATTCAGGTGCCGGTTCCGGCGGAAGTAATTGAAGCACGGGAACAATTATTAAAAACAACCTATAATCCGCAGTTGAATGCAGACAGGATGATCAAAGAAATTTTCGTGTGATTTTACTTCAGGTGTCGTAGTTTCATTTAGAAGCCCGATGAACGACACCGGCTGAACCTGATCTTTATACTTGGCAGAAATGGGCTGTGACATTAGTTCCTGGTTTCATGATAGGAATATTGATTGTATGAAGCGAATTGCATTGTTAGGACTGATATTATTCCTGAAGGGTATTGATTTTGTCTATGGAGCCTTTGAATGGGCCCAGGTTTCTCCCCACAACCGGGCGCGGGGAAGTCTGATTCTTACGGTTACCCCCTCGCCATTAATGAGTACGCTGGATCCTTCTGCCCTGGTTCGGGCCCGCCCCGCTGCAGAGGCGGCCATCGCTCATCCATACCAACTGGCTTCCCTGAGGGCCTCTCAGTTTGCTCTTCAGGGGTATTGCAATGGATGGGGTTGGGCCGGTTCCTGGCATCAATTCGGTCGCCGGGACTACAGGGAACAGAAATTCAACCTGGCAGTGGGTCGGTCAATCAACTCATACCTGAGTGTAGGAATTACGGCAAACGTATATCACCTCCGGATACAAAATTATGGGGCATCCTCGGTCTTGGGCTGGACGCTGGCTATAAGGGATGAACTTCAACCGGGACTCCTGTGGGGTGTGATTCTGCAGAATATAACCAATGCCCAGTTTCATGATACAGAGGGACTGCCGGTGATCATTACAACGGGGTTTCAAATGGAAACCAAGGATTTAGTCCTGGGGATGGAATGGGAACAGGATTTGGATTATCCGGGAGGACTGCGCTTTGGTGTGGAATACCAACCCGTGTCTTCCATTCGTATTTCCCTGGGCGCAGACCAACGTCCGCCTCGTCTGGCCGGCGGATTTAGTCTGATTTATCGAGGAGTGGAAATTGAATATGCCGTCGATTATTGTCCGGTTCTGGCGCGGTTTACCACCGATTTGGGTCTGGTGGTTCCTTTGCATCGGAATCGAACAGGGACAAACCCTTAATCAATTCCTGGAAGACTGGAACTCCGAATCTGAAGCATCGCTGGGAGAAGAAGATCTCATATCTCTGGAAGAATTGCTCCGGAGTCCGCCGATAGTAAATGCGGAGGCCTTGCATACTCTGGAAAGTGTAGGCTGGTTGACACCGGAGGATAAATCGGTACTCAATGCGCTGTCCCTGCCTCGTCCGCTTTCTGAAATCGATCATCAATTACTTACACCGGAAATGGCCGCTTTTTTTGATTTATGGATGTCAACATCCGATATACCATTGGTAACCGGGCAAATTGTTCAAAGTCAGCGCTGGGGCCGGTCGGAGTCGTATCGCTGGCGGAGTCATTTCCAACTCCCCTACAATTTACAACTGGACCTGGTCATGGATCGTAGTGCGGAGGAAGAGAAAATCCCGACTGAAGCGCGTCGAACACTAACCTGGCAAACTCGACAGGGCTTTCTCTGGTGGGGCGATATGCAGGTCCGATTGGGATCGGGATTATTCAGCGCCGGGAGTTTTCCGCCGCGGATCGGTCTGGAATCATTGTCCACGTTTCAACGCTGGAACTTTTCTCTCCGCTCTCACCGTTCCGCGGTGACCGAAGGTCGGGTATCCGGACTTGGTATTATCGGCAAAACAGATTTCGGACGATTGATTGGGACCTGGAACAGGCAGACAGGACCGACATCGGTCCAGTTTGCCTGGGTTGCACCGGAGGTACGGGGAAACTGGGGCAGTGCAATCCGTTTTGTTGATGGTAAGCGACCCGGTTGGGAGAGTACGGTTTTCGGACAAATCCGCGGACCGAAAACCAGTTTTACGGGCGAAGTAACCAGCGATCGTGGGGGACATAGCGGTGTATTTTTGGCCGCATCTCTCCGCCGTGAAGGAATTAGGGTCTTGGTTTCGGGCCGTCATTATGCTCCCCAATTTCATCCAATCAACGCAAATCCGCCGCGGTTAAGGAGTTCATTGGTCAGGGGAGAAACCGGCATTTTCCTGGGACTTCGCGTCACGCACTATCCGGTGAAAACAGACCTCTATATGGATGCTTCTCAGTCGGCTGCTTTCGGTGAAAAGATAGCCTTGAACCAGGGTCTCAGGTTCTGGAAGCAGACCAAACGATGGCGGTGGCGCGTGGAGATTGAATGGCAAAATAAACAGACCGATCCCAAGCCGGTATTTTTACCGGTACCGAATCCGCTTTACAGGGACCAACGTCGGGATAAAGTGTGGATTACGCGAACGTTAATACCTGGTTGGACAATTGGGCTGCAATGCAATCAAACCACCGTGACCTTGGGAAAAGAACATTTCCGGGGCTGGGGAATCAAAGGAGAAACAGCTTATCGCACACTGCGATCATCCTGGACCCTAACAGGGATGATTACACGGATTTCCGATCCGGTTGCCCGGGTTTATTTCTGGCGGCTTAATCTGCCCTATGAAATGGGCAGTCGATCCTGGGCCGGGAATGGATATGGATTGGAAAGCCGCTGGATGTATCGTTGGGAAACGGGGGCGCGGATCGGTTTCCGGTACGGTTGGATATATCAATCCTATTCCGGAAGTTCCGGTTTGTCAACGGAAGGCGCTTTGGTTATAGAGCTTGCGCTATAGCCGGGAAACTCCGGTAATCAACATCCGTTAACGAAAAATCAGCAGAAGATAACTACGCATTAGTTACGCATAGTTCCTCCGTACTGGGAAAAATTTTTCTAACCGGAGAATATACTCATGAATCAAGGGGTTTAATCAGTCTAAATTCCATCCCTGAATCATTGGAAAGGAAAACAATGCAGCCTGTGGTCCTGATCATCATGGACGGGGTAGGTCATAATGATAATGAAAATCCCAAAGGGAATGCAGTAACTGCTGCCCATACCCCCCATTTGGATTATTATCGAAAGAATTATCCCTGGTGTTTACTGGATGCCTCCGGTGAAGCTGTGGGGCTTCCTCCCGGATTCCAGGGGTCCAGTGAAGTAGGTCACCTGAGTATGGGGGCAGGACGAATCGTGGAACAGGAATTACAGCGCATTAACCGTCAGATAATCAGCGGCGTATTATATCAGACTCCGGAATGGCGGCGGGTTATGGCCAACTGGACATCCAACCGGAGCCAATTGCATTTTCTGGGACTCCTCCAAAATGAGGGCGTCCATGCACATCAGGATCATTTATTCAAAATGCTGCGCCAGGCACGATCGGAGAATCCCGAAGGTCGTATTTTAATTCATCCCTTTCTGGATGGTCGGGATACCCACCACAAAGCACATTGGAGTTCTGGGCTCCGCTACGCCGTGTAATGGATGAAGTCGGCGGCTGCGAAATCGGCACGTTTATGGGTCGTTATTATGGCATGGACCGGGCAAGGAACTGGACGCTCACCGACCAGGCTTACCGTTGTCTGGTTTTGGGACCGTTGTCTGGTTTTGGGAGAAGGACGAAAAACGAATCACCCGGAGGCTTCGATCCGGGAAAGTTATGTGCAAGATCGAACACCTACCGGTGAAATCATGTCCGATGAATATATCCTGCCACATGTTCTGGGAAACTATGGCGGAATTCAGGACGGAGATTGTATCATCCATACCAATTACCGTCAGGACCGGGCCATTCAATTGTCCATGGCTTTTACGGAAGATGCGTATCCTGGTGAGCGACCCGTCCGTCCGCAGGTAACTTATGTGGGACTCACACGTTATTACGATGAATTCAACTCTTTCTTATTGAAAACGGATGGCGCCCGGGATGATGCTCTCAATCAAAGTGTCGGTGAAGTCATTGCCGATCAGGGGCTGCGGCAACTTCGGATTGCGGAAACCCAGAAATTCCGGCATGTTACCAGTTTTTTTAACGGCAAATCCACAACCCCGTTTCCCGGCGAAGATCAGGTGGAAATTCCCAGTCGTTTTGACCCGGCCAGCTTTGCCGATCATCCGGAAATGGATGCCTATGGCGTCA
>JAADFQ010000079.1 GCA_013152835.1 FCB group bacterium | reverse complement strand
GGGAAGGAATGTGGAACGGATGCTTCCCTATATCCGACATCTTTCTGATCAGGGGTATCATCTGGTGGCTTTTGATTCACGGAATCATGGGAGCAGTGATCCCGATCAGTTCTCATCCGTACTGAAATTCGCCGAAGATATAGAGGCCGTTATCGAATGGCTCACACCTAATCCCAAGGTAAACAGTCAGGCAATAGGATTGGTGGGCTTTCGATCGGCGGCGCAGCCTCACTGTATGCCGCATCGCAAAATTCACAGGTACAGGCGGTGGTTACGGTGGGCGCTTTTGCCGACCCCGTTACGATGATGGATCTGGAATTCAGGCGACATCATATTCCCCGCTTTCCCCTGCCCTGGCTGATGTACCGGTATATTGAATATTTAAGCAAGAAACGGATTCGAACGTTTGCGCCAATCAATAATATGAGTGCGATTCAGGGACACGTATTGCTGATCCACAATACGGATGATGCAACGGTTCCCTATTCGGAAGCATTACGCCTGGAAAAAGCCGGCGATAGGAAACAAGTTCAGCTATGGACCCAGGAAGGATACGGCCATTCCAACGGTCACGAACATCCGGACTTCTGGCCCCGGATAACCGCCTTTTTTCAGAAATATTTACAGTAGAACTTGTTTCCTGAATTGGTTTACCGGGCGAAACCGTTTACGGCCACCATGGTAATTACACTGGCAAAAAATCCGGCGATGAAGAATAGATAGCTTAAATGGATATAGCGATATTTCTTTTTCGCCAGGAACACGCCCAGAGTATAGATTTCCCGAAGCATACTTTCGTAAGTTTTATCCGGATCATTTAGTACGTCTTCCATGGCCGCTTCGTAATCTTCATAACTGAGTCGGGCGAAGTCGCCAAAAAAATGCAGATTGAACCCGGGCCGATTTACATCGGGGTGATCCCCCGGCTTATAGACGACAGGTATTTTGGGCATCACGGCATAGGTGGACAAAACAATGGTTGCCAGACCGAACAGGATGAGGACTAAAGCAGCCCAACGGAGATTAGGGTCCATGAGATGCGGGACGGAAATGGTGATCACAACCGAAGCCACCGTAAGCAGCATATTCGCCTTGGCATCCGCCATCTGACTCAACTGGACATGGTGATTCCGGGTTTGCTTGAGCATATGATCCAGGTGGACACTGGGGACCTTGACTTTTAACATGTTGAATTCCGTTGCGTTGGTGTTCAATTCTCTGAATGGAAAACTAAGCCCCCGACAGAATTAATTCAAAGGGTACTGTTGGGGATCGACGGATTTTCGTTTTAGTTTTACGCAGGAAATAAACCCGCATGCACGCCGATCTTATTGAATCCATCGAAAAAGTGATGTCCATTGAAGCACTTCTCTGGGCGGTGTTAATTGGCATCGCGTTACTCAGTGTGAAAAAATTATTGAGCGATAAATTGCCCAAGGGAAAGAAATGGATACGCATCGAAACGGTTGAGGATGAAGATGGGAATGATGAAGCCTGATTGGAAAGCCACCCGGCTGGTATGGGTAATCGGCTTATGGAGAATTCCCCTGATCTGGTATGTTCGCCCGACAGTGTTGGAATTGAATGAAAATACCTGCCGGTTGCGAATACGACTCCGCAGACGAACGAAAAACCACCTTGGTTCCATGTATCTGGGAGCCCTGGCGGTAGGTGCTGACCTGGCCGGGGGACTGATCGCCCTTCATTTAACCCGGTCTCAATCCTTATCCGTGAAACTGGTCTTCAAGGATTTTCATGCTGATTTTCTGAAACGGGCGGAAGGCGACGTAGTTTTTACCAGCGATGACGGCCCGGCGATCCAAAAAGCGATGGATGAGGTAATTCGAACCGAAGAGCGGGTTACGTTACCGGTCATGGTGACGGCGACGGTTCCGGATCTATACGGGGAAGAACCGGTGGCCACCTTCCGATTGGGGTTATCGTTAAAGTAATGAAGCCCCGGGGGGTGTATTCATTATTTCACGGTGAAGCGGACCGGTATTCGATCACAGATTCCCTGACGAACGGGCAGCGTTATTTCCATCATTACGATATCTATCGTAACTCTACTGTGAGTTACGCTTTCCGGATTCCAGTTTCATGCGGTAAATTAGAGCTTGGTCTTTGAGACAAAACCATTATTTTCCTGAGGAATACTATGAGTGATACAATCAAAATTGGATTATTTGGATTCGGTCGAATCGGCAGAAATCTCTTCCGAATCGGTTTTCAGAATCCCAAGTTCGAATTCCGGGTCATCAGTGATCTGGGCTCTCCGGAAGCGCTCCATTATCTATTGATGCGTGACTCGGTTCACGGACCATTGGAGGGCGCGACTCTGAAGGGGGGGTATCTGACCATTAATGATCAGCAAGCCCGGATTTTAAGAGGCGGCGACCCGGGAAATATTCCCTGGGATGCGCTGGGAGTAGATGTTGTGATCGATGCCACCGGGAAATACCGCAAACGGGCAGACCTGGAAAAGCATCTGGATGCCGGGGCGAAACGAGTCATTGTGGCTATTCCACCCATTGATCCCATTGACCGGATGGTGATTCGTGGTTTTAACGACGATGAAATTGAAGTTGGCGATAAAATTATTACCACGACGTCTTCCACGACCCAGGTGCTGGCGCTGATGTTGGATTGTCTGGATAAGAATTTTGGGGTGAAACGTGCCATGATGACGACGGTACACGCATATACATCGGATCAACCATTAGCCGATTCGGCCCGGTCCGATCTTCGGCGTAGCCGCTCGGCGGTGGAAAATATTATTCCTAACTCCACCTGGTCCCCGGGACTGGTGGAACAACTGATGCCGAAATTCAAGGGTAAACTGGACGGTATTGCCCTGAATGTGCCGGTTCCGGATGGGTCCTGTGTGGATCTGACCACGGAAATGGAAACGACTCCCGATCCTGTAAAAGTGAATGCAGTTGTCAAAGCTGCCGCCGAAGGTCCTCAAAAATCTATCATTGGTTATACGGAAGACCCCATTGTTTCCAGTGATGTAATCGGTTCCAGCGAATCCATGATCTTCGATTCGCGGGCGACCATGGTGGCCGGTGAGCGGTTTCTGAAAACCCTCTGCTGGTATGACAACGGCTGGGGTTTTTCTAAGCGTATATTGGAGGTAACCGAAATGTATGCAGCGTTATCGTCCGATACCGGAAAGGGAGGCTTGTCATGAGAATCGCAATTAATGGCTTCGGCCGGATCGGGCGCTCCGTATTTCGAATTCTCAATGCCCGGAATGATCTGGATGTGATAGCGATCAATGATATCGCTCCCAATGACGTGATGGTGTATCTGTTAAAGTATGATACGGTAATGGGGCGTTTCCCGGATGAAGCCGTTTTAGACGGAGATCTGTTAAAGACGACCAATCAAACAATAAAACTGGTGGCGGAAACGGATCCGGGGAACCTTCCATGGAAAGAACTGGGCATTGATCTGGTGATTGAAGCCACCGGTCGCTTCCGGACACGGGAAGCCCTGGAACCGCACTTAAAGGCCGGAGCCAAACGGGTTATTCTTACCGTACCGGCCAAGGATGAAATCGATTATACCGTCGTGATAGGAGTTAATGATAAAGGCTTGTTGCCGGAGCACAGGATTATCTCCAATGCCAGTTGTACCACCAATTGTCTGGCTCCCATGGCAAAAGTGTTGAACGACAATTTTGGTATCGAATACGGAGTTATTAACACGATTCACGCCTATACCAATGATCAGCGTTTGGCCGATGTACCGCACAATGACTGGCGACGGGCACGCGCCGCTGCCGAAAATGTAATTCCCACAACGACCGGAGCCGCACGTGCTGTAGGGAAAGTTCTCCCGGAATTAAACGGCAAACTGGATGGGATCGCCATGCGCGTTCCTGTTCCGGACGGATCGGTGGTTGATCTTATTGCCCACCTGAAAACCAATGTTACCGTGGATCAGGTTAATGAAGTCGTCCGTGCAGCCAGCGAAACACCGGAATTAAAACCGATTTTGGAGTACTCTACACTCCCCGTGGTTTCTTCGGATATTATAGGGAATCCTCACTCCTCGATTTTCGATGCGCCCTTTACCAAAGTGGTGGGTGGGAATATGATCAAAACGCTGAATTGGTATGACAACGAGTGGGGCTATTCCAATCGCGTCGTTGACCTGGTGGATTTACTCCGGGGCTTTTAAAAACCGTCGTTCAGGACATTAATTCCGGAATATCCTGGAAATAATCCAGGCAATCGGGGTTGGCTAACGCATCCCGATTCAATGCCTGGTTGCCGTGAATAATCTTTTTCACGGCGATTTCCACTTTTTTCCCGTTAATCGTATAAGGGATATCCGGGGCCGGTAGTATTTTCGCCGGAACGTGACGGGGAGAACACTCGGTCCGGATCAGAGACCGGATCGCTTTCTTAAATTCAGACGTCAGGGATACGTTGGGATTCAGTTTGACAAACAGAATGACCCGCTCGTCGTCTTCCCAGCGCTGACCCACCACCAGACTATCATTAATTTCCGGCAATCGTTCCAGGACCCGATAAATTTCTGCAGTACCGATCCGAACACCACCCGGATTCAGCGTCGCGTCGCTGCGGCCAAAAATCTTCACGCCGCCATGATCGTTGATCTCAATATAGTCGCCATGATGCCAGACGCCGGGAAACGTCCGAAAGTACGCTTGTTTATATTTTTTCCCGTCCGGATCATTCCAGAAATATATTGGCATGGAGGGAAACGCCTGTGTACAAACCAGTTCGCCCTTTTGATTGAGGACCGGATTCCCATTTTCATCAAAGGCTTCCACCTTCATACCCAGCCCCCGGCATTGAAGCTCTCCGCGATACACAGGCAGGATCGGCGATCCCAGCGCGAAACAGGAAATGATATCCGTTCCACCGGAAATCGAGGCCAGTTGCACATCGGCTTTAATATCACGATAAACATAGTCGAAATTTTCCTCCATCAGAGGCGAACCGGTGGATAGTATCGTCCGTAATTTCCCAAGACGGTGTGTTTGCATTGGGTTTACATCATTTGCTTCACAGGCAGCGATATATTTAGCGCTGGTACCGAAAACAGATATTCCCAATTCCTCAGCCAGCGTCCACAATCCCGTCGGATCGGGATAAAATGGCGATCCGTCATACAGGACAATTGTTGCACCCACTGCCAGCGATGATACCAGCCAGTTCCACATCATCCAACCGCAGGTTGTATAGTAGAAAATAACATCGTCCCGGGTCAGATCAGTGTGCAATCGAAGTTCTTTCAGGTGTTGCAATAAGGTTCCCCCAGCGCCGTGTACGATCGATTTCGGCAGTCCCGTCGTGCCGCTGGAGTACATGATATAAACCGGATGACCAAATTCGGTTTGTTCAAACTTGATGGATACAGGGGAAAACGGGGCGACAAACTCATCCCAGGAAACGACCCGTAGATCCCGGTCCGGCTTGGAGCCCAGCCCGGCATAGGATACAACTACTACTTTGGATAAGGTGGGCAGGGCCTTGCAAATCGCTTTCAGCTTGTCTCGGGTGTCAAATGTTTTTCCATTGTAATAATAACCGTCGGCAGCGAACAGGACTTTGGGCTCGATCTGGGTGAAACGATCCAGCACACCGTTGATCCCGAAATCGGGAGAACTGGAACTCCAGACGGCTCCCAAACTGGTGGTGGCCAGCATGGCAATCACCGTTTCCGGGAGTCACCGTTTCCGGGAGATTGGGCATGAACCCGGCCACCCGATCGCCTTTCTGTACCCCGCAGTGAATCAGGGCTTGTTGCATTCGGGAAACCTGTTCATACAGCTCATTGTAGGTCAGAGAACGAAGGGCCTGTCCTTCGCCCTGGAATATGATTGCGGTACGATTATCCCGGAATCGCAGCAAGTTTTCGGCGAAATTCAATCTGGCGCCGGTAAACCAGCGGGCGCCGGGCATTTTGTGGATATCGTTTACCACTTCTTCCGGTTCTCCGGTATGGATGATTTCTCCGAAATCCCAGACCGATTTCCAGAAATCGGCTGCATTTTCCAGAGACCATTCATACAAATCAGCATAGGATTGAAGGTTTAATCCGAATTGGTCATTGATCCGGTCCCTGAACCGCACCATTAGGGAGGCTTCCTGCTGTTCGGGTTCCCACAGTATGTCACTCATGTCCGATACTCCATCGTAATTTAACCGTAAAAAATAGGCAGAATTCGGTATAGAGAATGAACGTAAAAAGGAAAGTGTAATGCGTAATTCGTGATGAGTAAAACCGTTGACGTTGTGGCCATCTGTTCCACGGCAGAGCGTTGGG
>JAADFQ010000078.1 GCA_013152835.1 FCB group bacterium | reverse complement strand
ATCCCCGGTAGGTTGTGACGATGCGTTCCGCCAGTAAATCCGCTAATCGCCGGGCAACCAGATTCATGGTTTCGGTCGCGGCCGGTTCCTGTTGAACGGCCCGGTCAAGAATAACATCAGGATAAATTTTTTCCGCAATGACGTCATTGACATCCTGTCCCGAAATTTGTGCATAGACGGCCTGGATACCACCGGCCGACGCAAACCGTTCCAACGATAACCCCTCATCACTTTTCAATTCCCAGGTTTTGGCCAACCAGGTTTTGGTGTGGTCCAGGGGGACCAACTTTCCGTTCAATTTGAGTGCGTCAGCGGCTCCGGTCCCGCCGCCGAGATAGTAGGCGTTTCGAACTGCAGAAAAATTGCCGTCCACCGCGTATTCTTCACCGATGCCACAATAATCGGCGTCACTTCCCAAACGATGGATCGGTCGGGCGAGACGAATGCCCCGATCCTGTACCATTGCTTCCAACCGGGATGCGAACTCCGGCATTCGTGGTCCGTTTGCCATGGCGGCAATGCCCCGCTGATCGGGTGTTTTTAATCCCGGTAATCCCATGCCGATAAGAACAGGTCGGTCGTCAGTCGCCGGAATACAGGCTTGAATGGCTTTGACGGAAGCTTCCAAAAAAGCCATTTCCTGAGCCTGTTCTGATTTCGTTGTGGAAATCGTTTTTGCATCCATTTCCCGGAGTTGTACGGCAATATCCACAGGATGGAATTCGGGGGAAAATCCGGAACAGGAAGCCAGTGGTATTTCTTTCGGAACGCCAACCAGACTAAATTGTCCGGAAGTGACATCCCGTTTCAGAAGAGCACCGGAGATCTTGGTAGCGCCCCCATCCAATCCGACACAAAACGGGGAGCTCATAAATAACGGCGGTTCATCCTTTGCCGACGGAGAATTGCCTCCCGGCGCATCCGGTCTTTGGCTTCATCATTCAAATCTACTGTGGCCTGATCAATACTGTGATCGGTGCCGCCGGCATGCCGGATTACTTCATAGATGGGGTCGTAAATCCGGCCAATCCGGTAGTGTTCACTCACCCGAAGGACCATCTCGTAGTCTTCGCCATAATTCCGGGCAAACGGATCATCATTCATTCCGAAGTAGCCAATCTCTTTGATCAACTGAATAGGAAGGGATCGTGGCGCTCCGGCGCCGTTGATCCGTAACAGATTATTCCGCCCGTTGTCCTCCGTCCATTCGTCGTGGGTGACCACGGGTATTTCGTCCACCCGGATAATTTCTCCCGATTCCAGTTTTTCCCAAACTTCATAGGAACCGATGACCATGCCGATGGCTTGATCCTCTTCGTATGTGGCGATTATTTTTTCCACGGCGTTCGGTTTAAGCCGGTCATCGGAATCCAGTTGAACGTAATATTCGCCCCGGGCGGAGCGAACACCCAGATTCAGGCAGAACCCGATGTTATTGATGTCGGTAACAATGAGTTGCACGTCCGGTCCCGAATCGCGGTACCGGGAACCGCCGGGCATGAATTCCTTCACGACCGGAATGGTAGGATCATCCTGCCCACCGTTTACGACTACAATCGCTTCAATTTCTGATATTGTTTGGGCCAGGATGCTTTCCAGTGCCACATCAATAAATTCCGGCCGGTTATACACGGGAATAATCACGCTGGCTTTCAATACCGCAGGTGTTTCCGGATTCGGTCGTTCCCGGTAATATTTTCCCGGTTCCAGATAGGCCCGAATCCGGCGTAAGTGGGCTGATAAAATATCTTCCGCCTCTTGTTGAGATTCTTTACTCGCCAGGAGATAGTCAAATACATTGGCGCCTTTGGCGGAAACTTCCACCTGATAAAGACTTCCCCGGATTTTGTTGGACAAATGAATAACATCGCCCATTTCCATCATTCGCAGGCGAAGATCATAAAGTGGGTTGTAGATCAGGGTAGCGTCATTATATCCTGCCAGATGCAGTTTGGCGGCATCCAATGCGTACACGTATCCCAGGTCCTGATTATCCCGGACCCGTCCTTCATGAGGATCCAGGAGATGGATTTCTTCCCGGTTGTTGCCAGAAAGACGTTCGTAATCGCTGTAGATGAAGGCCGTATCAGGATGGCGGATTAACGTAAGCCGCAGGATATCCAGAGCGGAAGTCTTTAACAGAACCGGATGGGTCTGGTTGTGTATGTAAACAACTGCCGTGGAGGTTACCGAATGAAAGGCGGTCAACAGTTGACTGGCAAACGTCACTTCCGGCTGGATTACCGTGATTTGCGAACGAAATTGTTCCGGGATTTCCACTGAGTTTTTATGAGACAAGCCAAGCAGCTGGTCGGGGAAAAGGGTTTGAGTAAAAATGGACTCCAACGTTTCGGCGAAGCGATTCGCCGCCGGACTATCTGCTGCCGGGATGTGAAAGAGCGCCGTAAAACTGTGTTCCGTCATGAGGTGATTTATCCTGGATTATTAAAAAAATTAAGGAAGTAACTTAATCACAATGAGGATGTTATCTAAAGATTGATTATACTTTTGGCAACAATTCAGGAGCGAAAATGGGGCGTAAATATTTTCTGGTTTTCGGACTGATCTCCATACTTTGTGGCGGACAGGTAAAAACGGTTTATGTGGAATCGCAGGCACTGCATAAAACCATGCCGGCTATCGTCGTTACACCGGACTCATATGGGGAAAGCAACGAACGTTTTCCGGTAGTCTATTTGCTCCACGGGTATAGCGGAAATTATCAGAATTGGGCGGACAAAGCCGATCTCGGTTCGGCCAGTGATCGCTATGGAATCATTCTTGTCTGTCCGGAGGGTGGATACAACAGTTGGTATCTGGATTCACCGGTGGATTCTTCCAGTCAGTACGAGAGCTGGATTATGAATGATTTACTACCCTGGATTGATCGTAATTATTCCACAATAGCCGATAAGCATTACCGGGCGATTACCGGACTGAGCATGGGCGGCCAGGGCGCGTTGTATCTGGCAATCCGTCATCCGGATTTATTCGGTGCGGCGGGATCCATGAGCGGTGGCGTGGATCTGCGGTATTCGACCAAACGCTGGGAAATCGCCGACAAGTTGGGGAGCTTTGAGGATTATCCGGAACGTTGGGAAGCCAATTCGGTAGTGGGAATGGTGGATCAGATTCAACCCGATTCCCTGGCCCTGTTCATCGATTGCGGCGTGAATGATTTTTTCATTGAAGTCAATCGCACCCTGCACCGGGAATTATTGGAACGGAAGATTCCGCACGAATATATCGAACGACCTGGCGGTCATTCCTGGGCGTACTGGACCCACGCACTGGATTATCATTTATTATTTTTCCGGCAAGCTTTTGATCGGAAGTAACCACGAAGAATCAGGATGAGTAAAACGTAATGCGTGAGGGAAAAAGGAAGCGGGAGACCGGAAGAGTACCCCAGATCATCAGTTTAAAATCTTTATAATTCAATACTGGAAGAATTGTTGATTAAAGATTAATAAATACTGATTGATGATTTGAAGTCTTACCCGAACACCTCCCTATAAATCAGTCACTACGTACCAATCCTGGATGTTTAGGCGTATACTAATCGATGCCCTTTAGGGTCAGGAATGGGATCGCCAAATTCTTTTGCCGTGTCCAACCATAACTGAATCGCATTTTTGACATTTTCCAGCGCCTTATCATAACTATCCCCATGTGCAAGACAGCCATGTAATTCCGGAACTTCAGCAACATAGATTTCGTCTTCCTTATCCCAATAAATGATGATTTCATATTTACTCATTGAATTTGTTCCCTAAGTTGTAATTGAGTATTAAGGTACGAATTTGCCGGACTTGATATGCCTTTGCTTTTTTCCCATCGCATTGCAAGTTGACTTTATCAATTATCCCATTCTTCCTGAAAATATGATGACTCCCACGAATTCGTTCTTCGAATCCTAAGCGTTTCAGCAATTGTCGTAAATCATTAAAATTTATGTTTTCATTCAATCCTTGTTTGGCATTCATAAATCAGGATCATTTTCGTTTCGCGAAATTCGTGTAATTAGCGGTTCCATGAAATCGTTAATGTACGTCATTTTCTTCGATCCCAACCAACACGCGGGCGGGAATTGCGTCCATATTCTCCATATTCAAAGGAAGGCAGTACACGGTAAATTCTTTTGTCAGGATGGCACTCAGGTTTGCCAGGTTCTCGATGATGAAAATGTCATTCTCCGCCAGTAATCGGTCATAGTTGCCATGACGCGCTTTTTGTCCCAGTCCCTGCGCATCAATCCCCACGGCGTTGACCTTTTTTGACACCAGCCATTGTATAATTTCTAACGAAAGTTCAGGATGGTTATAATACCGATCGGTCCCGAAGAAACGACTCCAATCCGTTCGGAAGAACACAAAGTCGCCGGTACGGACTTCCTCCCGGTGTTTCATATCGCTCAATTGGATATCCCGTCCGGTGATACCGGTAACATTGAACAGTTTTCCTTTGCCGATCATTCGTGCCGGTGTAACGCACCGTTCACTGAATACAAGATCGATATGGGTTCCCGAGTGGGCCGGCATTGTGAGCATGACGCTCTTGTATTCGCCTTCGGATTCGTGATGGAATTTGCGCGTGATAATCTCTATCGGTGGCGTTCCCGGACGGAAAACGGAACCGGCTTTAACGGGCATGGAAACGTCGATATATATTTGTTTTTTTCTCATAATGGAAGGGAAAGTATCATTATGGTTTGTGATTGACTTTATTCTAATCTTTTTTGTTATCTGTCGCGGCAGGCTTTCGCAACGGCGGCGAGTTCGTCGTTGGTCAGTTTGTCCTGGGCGACCTGGAATAACACCCGCTCCTCGAACCGAATGTGCTGTTCCAGGAGTTCTCCAAAATGGCGTAAGTCGTCTGCTGTTTGCCGATGACCGGGTATGAAGAACCGACGCAACGCCTTGTGCTCGTCCAATAGTCGTTGAACGAGATGCAACTCGTGGGCGGCCTTTAAGGGTATTCCGATAAACGATTCTTCGATCTCGAAGTGACGCTTGAGATCGCTCTTGAATACGGCCGCCACTTCCGCCCACATTTCAGGTACGGAAAGTCCTTTGTTATCGGATGCGGCGATCTTAGCCTTGCGCGCCAGGACTAATCCATGGTGATGATCCTCAGACAAGTCGCGTAATTCAGGTGCTCGTTTCATTTATTGGACTTGATTTGCTTTTTCCCATTCCATGTTCACTTATCAATTATTTCATACTTCCTGTAAATATGATGATTTCCACGGATTTGTTCTTTGCATTTTAAGCGTTTTAACAACCGCTGCAAATTAATAAAATCAATATTTTTATCCGACGCGCCGCACAATGACCAGAGTAGAATTTGCTCGTATTTTCTCTTAACACAAATTAGTGAGTGAAATGATTATCAATAACCATCTTTTTCAAGTATAAGACTATTTTCCTGAATACTATCTGAAGTTATAGCGCAAGGTAGGTTGTATTACCCAATAATCCTTGTTCGATAATCATGAACCGGAGGTTAGAGGCGGGAGAAAGTGGTTCGTCCAAAAGTTAATTAAAATTTCTCTGTGTTCCCTGTGAGCTTGTAGC
>JAADFQ010000077.1 GCA_013152835.1 FCB group bacterium | reverse complement strand
ACTAATTGGAGCTTAGCGGAAGTTTGACTTGCCTCCGAAAGGCCTTGCGTAGGGAGAAACTTCCGCAAAGTTGTATTGCTTGAGTTGACACGGAAAACAGAGGTTGAAATTTAATTCCTGATTATGGATGAATGCTGCGTGATGTGTTTCCGGTATCCGCAGGCAGGATCGGGACATCCTGCCGGATTAGCTGTCGATTTTTTCTTTTCTCCTTTCTCCTGATTCCTATCTCCCGTTTAATAATAAGATCGCTTCACTCCGTTTGCGATGACTCCTGGATTCCGTTCCACGGCAGAGCCATGGAACAAGGGAAATCAGAAAGAATAAAGCCCCGTCAGGGGCTTAATATCTGTAGTTCAGAAATACCTGCATAAACCAAGTCCCGTAGGGACGAAATAGTACATCCGGTGATATTTATCCCGATATGGAGAAAACCATGGCCTTTGGCCGTGGATGAATCCTTTTCAATCATCCCGGGATCGGGATGTCGCCCTTATGGGTGTACGATGTCAGGTACCACGGGATTTCCCTACCGAAGCTTCGGCACAGGCGTGGGGCTCCATTATTGGGTCTACCCTGACCGCATGGAACCATGATTAAAATTACTGTTCCGTCCCTGACGGGACGTATGTTTTCTTTAATGGTTGGCTATAAATATCCCGCCCCTACGGGGCTTCCACCACGATCCAATGTCATCCTCCGTCGAAGGATGTTCCTGCTTTTTGTCTTGATACAAAAAGCAGGAAAAAAATCAAGGCTGTAGAAAAACGGACTGAATCTCCAGTCAATCAGCTAAAAAAGAAAAACTCATCCCGCTGGGGCGGGATTCGGACAGTTTCTTTTTTTTACGCTGATTTCCTTCCGATTTTGTTGGTCCGTTTTTCTAAGGCCTGGAGATTCTGTTCATGGATGGTCTACCATCGTCTATCCTGCCGTTCGTCACGCATCACGCTTCCTGACCTTCGGCCTTTGACCCTAATGAGGTCCTGTACGCCTTGAAGGATACAACACTGCTGATTGGGCCACCAGCTGCAGATCGGAAAACCTATTCGCGGTTTGTTTTTCCCAGGCCAATCGAACCGATAATACTAATAAGGACAAGCAGCACTAATCCGTGGGTGAGAAACAGGAACGGAGAATCGGGAATATAAATAAATTCAATTCGGTATAATCCAATCAGTATAAGAATCATTATCGAATGCAGGACTGTCCGGGCCAGCCGTGTTCCCATCCGTGTTACCTGCACAAAGCCTCCGATCAGGAGTCCGATCGAGAACATCCACCAGCCAAAAAAACGGTAGCTGAGGCGAAGATAATCCGGCAGGTTCTGATTCACCGGTGTTTGGAAAAGAGTATGAAAATCCACGCCCAGCAAGGCTTCATTGGCCTGCTGATCCAACATCCAGGGTTCGGCGGAAAATATCCAGCTTATGCCCAGCCCCATGGCAGCCAGAGCAATGATTAACAGGGGAATTTGAACCAGATTATGTGCCCGTTTAGGATTCATGAACTAACGCCCGATCTTTAAATTGATGTCGAATATACGCCGGAAGTGAAGTTCCCGTTTTGGAAAAATCTGTCTGTCGCCGGATCGAAAAAGGACCGCGGTCCAGGACCTGCTCCAGAAAGGGGGTTAAATACCGGGTTTCATCAACACCCGTTTCTTTCCGGCGATGGTTTAATCCCTGCAACGACCATTGACTCAAATCCCGAATCCAGGCTTCCAGAGAACGGTTTTCCGGACCGGTTTGTTTCCAGTCCACCTGGAAGGCGGTCTGCTCCAGGGAATGCCGCTCCTCATCGGACCACCGGAGAACCCGATCCACAAGCTCATGACGCAAGGCTTCCGAAGTGAGCAGCCCCAGCCACCAGGCCGGCGCCGCCAGTTCATAACCGAAGGGCGCGCGGTCCACACCCCGCAATTCCAGGACATTCTTGAAACGCACATGGGTAAAAATTTGGTGTAGGAGAATCAGGGTTTCCTTCGCCCGGTTCTGTGTTCCGGTCAGATGTTGCAGCCATTCACCGCCGCTTTGTGATGTGGCCTGCCATTCTCCGGAAGTATCGGGAACAAACATCAGCGGTACCGTGGCTGCCCATTGGGCATATTGGTCAATGAAATCCCGGGGAGATCGGATGCCATGGCGCCACAGGGAACCGCAACGGGCGGGATCGGTGCGACTCCAGATGATTGAGCGAACATTTTCGGTACCGGCGGGCCGACCGCCCACAAAGGGACTGTTGGCAAATAAATTGGCGGCAATTGGAGACAGGGCATCGGCCAAAAAAGCCATTTCACCCGCTTCCTCAATAGAAGAATAATCCAGATTGATCTGAACACTGGTTGAATTACGCATCATCCAGGAACCGCGGGAGCCGGTGGTCAAAAATCGTTCGTGCATCAGTTCATATTTCCGCTGCCGGATCAGGTCAATATCCCCGGGATGATAGCGGGGTTCCAAAGAATAATCCAGAACAATTAGATCTTGCCGGTCCCGGATGGCGGTCATTCTGGCGAGGTGCCGATCCAAACAGCGCTGGATTTCATAAAGATTTGATTCCGGCGGAGAAGCCCATTCCAACTGTCCGCCCGGTTCCAGACTGTACCAGGATTTGGGGTTATCCTTGCGTTGCCGGCTTTCCAGTTCGGTCAACAGGTCTGTCGAAGAAAAAGATGCACCTGGATTGACCGGAAGCCGCCGTCCATCGTCCGTATATACAAGACATTCGATTTCCACACCAATCCGGCGCTTGTCCGGAGGAACCAGGTTGGATAAAAGATAGTCTCTGATCAATTCTTGATTCTGCATGGGATGGAGATTTTAATGGAAATTTATCTTCATGCAAAGTGAAGTTGAATGTTTACGCTCATAATTCAGTCGGACCCGAAAAGGGTGGATAGTTTATGATTATCCAGGACAGGTATGGTCGCTTGAAGTACAGAATCCTGAGAGAACACTCACAGAGTGGTTTTGATCCGAAAGGCTATCGTCTCAGAGAATCAATAATGTGGGGAATTGTTATTTTTGCTTAGCCTGTTTCGCCAGGGCCTTAAAATTGGGGAAGAATTCACCGGTCTGTGAATAATATTTGCGATAAGCTTCGCCGAAACGTTTTTCCAATTCCCGATCTTCTTTCTGGGCCAGCCAGGACCAGACCAAACTGAGTGGCAGGGCGCTCACCAGCAGAAGGATGGATTTCAATCCCACCGCCAGAAAACCGGTTAACGAATAGACCACGGCGCTGTACATGGGATGGCGAACGAATTGATAGGGTCCTTTTACGGCGAGGGATTGTCCCCAATGACAGCGTTTAAGTTCTATGATTCCGCCGATGACCAAATACCCGAAATCGGTGATGAACATGATCAGCAAACCGAGACGCAACAGGGGATGAATGGGGAATGGCGGCAGGTCCAACAGCCAGTCGAAGAAATAAAACAATACCCACAGAGCAAACGAGATACCCAGCCCCATTGGAGCAACGCCTGCCAACCGAGCCAGCGAACGGGAATTATTTGCGTTTGGGGACATAGAGGTCGGTAACGGTACCGGAAAAAACCTCGGCGGCATTCCCAATAGTTTCTGACAAGGTGGGGTGAGCGTGGATGGTGAGTCCCAGATCTTCCGCGTCGGCGCCCATTTCAATGGCCAGGGTGGCTTCGGCGATCAATTCTCCGGCGCCGGGACCCACGAGTCCGGCCCCCAGAATCCGCTTGGTTTTGGGATCAAAAAGCACTTTTGTTTTCCCATCATTCCGGCCCAGGGCCAGGGAGCGACCACTGGCACCCCAGGGAAATTCGCCCTTGGCATACGGAATATTCTCCGCTTTGGCCCGGGTTTCCGTGAGGCCCGTCCAGGCGATTTCCGGATCCGTGAAAATCACGGCGGGAATGGCGCGGGCATCAAAGGCCGCCGGAAGACCGGCGATCACTTCCGCCGCCACTTTTCCCTCGTGAGTAGCCTTATGGGCCAGCATGGGATCACCGGCAATGTCGCCGATGGCGTAAATATGGGGCACGTTGGTCTGCTGGCGTTCATTCACGGCGATGAACCCCCGATCATTTATTTTGATGGATGTCCGGTCCAGATCCAACAGGTCAGAATTGGGTTTTCGTCCCACGGAGATTAACACACGATCAAACGTTTCGGTGAATGTGTTTTCGCCGGATTGGAAGGTGACAATCAGGGTATCATCCGACTGGGGTTCCACGTTTTGCACTTTGGTCTTGAGCCAGATATTTGAAAAGGCTTTCTTCAGGCGCCGGGAAAGGGGGCGCACCAGGTCCGGATCGGCTCCGGGCAGGAGGGTATCCATAAATTCCACGACGGAGACAGCGCTGCCCAGGGCCTGATAGACCGTGCCCATTTCCAGTCCGATATAACCGCCGCCGACCACCAGCAGACGGGAAGGGAGAATTTCCAGGTCCAGAGCGCCGGTGCTGGTGATGATGTTGGGATGATGCTCCGGCAGACCGGGAATTTGGGCCGGCCGGGACCCTGCTGCAATAATGACATCGTCGAAGGTAACGGATACGGTTTCCCGGTCCGGTGCTTCCACCAGGAGTTCTGTGTTGGACGCAAACCGGGCCGCGCCCTGAAGGGTGGACACTTTCCGGGCCTTGGCCATCCGGGCGATGCCCTGATTCAGTTGATTAACCACCGAATTTTTCCAGGTACGAATCGCGTCGATATCCACATCAGGGGTTCCGAAATTCACTCCCTTGTCTTTCAAATCTTCCGCTTCGGTAATCACCTTGGCCAGGTGCAGGAGCGCCTTGGAGGGAATGCATCCCCGGTTGAGACAAACCCCGCCCAGGACCGAATCCCGTTCAATGAGGAGGACGTCTTTTCCCAGGTCAGCGGCCCGGAAGGCGGCGGCATATCCACCGGGACCGGATCCCAGCACCGCCACGCTATGGTGAATTGCGGTGGAACTCATGGCTTCACCTCCCAGGTAGCAATGGTTTCCGGATCGGAGAGATACGTTGCCAGTTGGGCCGTAAATCGTGCTCCGGCGGCGCCGTCAATGACGCGATGATCATAGGACAGGGAAAACGGTAAAATGGTTCGGGGAATAAAGGCGGCTTTTTTGGAATCCCAGACCGGTTGAACCGAGGCTCGCGACACACCGAGGATGGCCACCTGTGGCGGATTCA
This sequence comes from FCB group bacterium, assembly GCA_013152835.1. Taxonomy (GTDB): domain Bacteria; phylum Fidelibacterota; class Marinisomatia; order Marinisomatales; family J089; genus J089. The sequence goes on along the minus strand of JAADFQ010000077.1, from coordinate 481 downwards.
CGATGGGTGAAAAATAGGTTCCGCCGATTCCGCCAAGGGAGGAAATGGTGAAGGTAGCACCCTGAAATTCATCCGGCTTTAATTTTTTCGACCGCGCCCGCTCACTCACATCCATCAATTCCCGGGATAGCTGAGCCACATCTTTTTGGTCCACGTCCCGAATGACCGGTACCATCAGGCCTTCCGGCGTATCCACCGCAATTCCAAGATGGATATACTTTTTCAGAATCAAGGCTTTCCCGGTGGAAGCCAGACTGCTGTTAACGTCGGGATAATCCTTCAGCAGAAGAGCCACTGCTTTCATGAGGAAAGGTAGTAGTGTAATCCGGACGCCGGATTCGGCCCAGGTGGTTTTCATGGATTGGCGCAATGCCTCCAATTCTGTGATATCGGCCCGGTCAAATTGCGTAACGTGAGGGATGGTTTGCCAGGCGGCTTGCATCCGTTCTCCGGTGAGACGACGAATTTTATTGAGTGGTAT
>JAADFQ010000076.1 GCA_013152835.1 FCB group bacterium | reverse complement strand
TTTATATCTTTCAGGCATTACGAAATCCCCGGTGTATGTGGTTTCTGCCTTTATGAAGTTAAGCATTCAGACCGGTGTAAAATGTGGAAATTGCCGGACTACTGGAAGGAATCTTTTGCTTATGTTAGTAAGTCAACAGTGGCTTCCTGCTAAAAAGGACTGGCGATTAAATACTTTTCCGATACGAACGGATTAATCTATCAACACCGCGATGGACCGAAATTCGAAACCTGGTAATTCAATCATTGACTTCATTTACAAATCATAATGCCCGCCAATTGCGAATATGTAGATTGCTTCGGCATTAAATTTATAAATGATTCGGTCCCCTCTGGATATTCGCCGAGACCAAAACCCGGATAAGTTGTGTCTCAGCTGTTCCGGTTTCCCGAGGCCTTTGGCAGGATTTCCCCGCTGCATTTCCTGAATTATTTTACAAAGATTAAAATGCAACCGTTGGTCTTTTTTTCGTAGTTCTTCGTACCGGGCCCAGGTTTTACCCTCAAATACTATGGATCTCATCCAGTTCCTTTTTCGTAGGAGTATATCCGGAACCAACGCTATGTGTTTTGAGGGACTCTACAATTTGCGAGGAGAGTGAAGAATTTTGCAGAACGTAAAGGGTTTCCTGTTCTCGTTCCCAGTCCTCCGCGCTAAGAACGATAAAATCTTTACCTGCACGCCTTTTTACGCGGATGACTGAGTGATCCGATAGCGCCTGATCAACGAAGGATTTAATATTCGCTCGGAATCTGTTTACCGAAACTTCAACCATGATTCGCACCTGTTATTATTACATGCAAATGTACGGCAATGCCGTACATAATACAAGGAATGGGTTTGTTAATTCTACTTTGTGACGTTTATAGCAAAAGTAACCGGCCCGCTAAATCGCAATTACCATAAAAGCGTCAGACAGCCAAAAAAAGTGCAGGAATTCAGGAATTTGTGTGATCAAGGATACCGTTGTGGAAAATCATCAATCCTTGTTCGATATTGGATATTCCGCTTATCCGGATTCAATCAACCATGTTGATCGTGCGCCGACAAAGTTGGTACAGTCTGAGAGATCGGTGGATTTTCCCTTCTTCCGGTCACCGTCTCTACTGCATTCTTGACCTTAAACTATTTAATTGCGATTAAATCAGAATTCATTCAGCCTCAGGGTTTGTTGAATTTGATCCCGTTGCCGCGGGATAACTCCGGCTTCGTCGGCATACCGTTTCCAGTTTGAAACCGTTTCTTTGACATCATGAATAATACTTTCCGCTCGACCCCGCTTCATGGAAGTAGTTTTCGCACAGGCCTTGAAATCCTCAAGCGTGAAATGATCACGCTTGCCATTGATGGTCATTTGGTGCCTGGCGGTCCAATCACCATAAGGGTTGAAACTGTAAATCACGTCAAATGCCGGCGCAAGCGACCATTGCCCGGATTTGTCCATCAGAAAGGCAATGTTTTTCACATGGTCATCCTGATTACGTGCAATCACGTTAAACACCATGCGGCGAAACTGTTCTTCCACCGCGCTCATGGGCAAATCCAATTGCCGGATCACCAGTAACGCCTGCTCATAGCTGTAGGCTCCTGCCATATTGAAATCGTAATGCGCCAGCGCACCGAGTGATTGCATGTGGAGTTTTTTGCCGCCGGGAAGACGATCAAACCGGCGGGACATGAAATGCCGCCGACCGTTTTCTTCGAACAATCGACACTCACTGATCTGTATATCACAGTCTTTCGCCATTAAGTAATATGCATATTCGATGACGCCATACCCTTGAGGATCTTCCAATTCCTTATCCTGATTACCATGAACACCGTCAAATTTCAGCAGCCAGTATTCAAACCCTTTGCCTGCCGGAACCTGGCCGGATCGGATCTCATTGGTGGCGGGATTCCAAGCAATAATCGCTTTGGCGCGGGCCCCTCCCGCAGAAGTGCCCACCCGTAGAATATCGGCGAGGGCTTGTTCCCTGTGGTTATCGGCAAAGGAAGCCCGCAAGGCGTTCCGCTGTGTCAGCACTTCGGATGCAAGCGTAACCAGCCGATCAATCCGTATCCGGTTTGCCCGGCGGGCCCGCGGACCCTGGACCGGGAAAAACTCCAGAGCGCCCATCCCCCGCTTCCCGGTATAACAAAGTCGTTCAACGGCATTGAAGGAATCGGCGGATCGGCCCTGGGTGGCCAGCCAGGCATTGATCAGGGCATTGCCAAACTTATCCGGAATGGAATCTGCCAATAATCCCGGCAGCCCGTAAAACGTTCTTCGGGATAATTCAGGAAAGCGATAGACACGGGAGGACAGGGGCATGGCAAGGGGCGCTATTTCAATACCGCTGTGTATAAACGCCGGATCGTATTCAAAAGCGGCTACATCGTTATCGGATTCCAGCGAAACGGCACCGATGGTGCGTCCCCAGAGCCGCACTTCGGCAACCAGGCTCATGTTTCATCCCCCCAAACCCAACCTTTGCCAATCGGTTTTGAACGGTGGTCTCGCGAAGCCCGGCGGCGAACCTTGCCCTTGCGTTTGAGCAAATCCATGGGTCGGGGAGTTGCTTCCGGGATCAGGCTTTCCAACCCGGAAAGCAAATCCAGCGCACGGAAAATTCGAATCAGGCTGGCGAATTGAGCCGAATGCCCCGCTTCGATTCGTTCCAGGGTGCGTTTCCCGATACCGGCCCGATCCGCTACTTCCGCCTGGGTCAGTTGAAGCTCAAGCCGGCGTTGGACAAGCCGCTGACCAATTTCAGCAAGGACGGCTTTATCGGTAAGAAATGTAGTTATCTTCATACTCGCCAAAGTTAACGATATACACCAATTATTCAAAGATTATTCGCCAGTATTAACGATTTATTCTATGACGATATATCCAACACAACTCACTATCCGCAACGATTTGGTACATGATAACCAAAGGTATACTGTCATGATTACCGAACCACCAGTCATTCTTCTAGCCCCCGGACTGTTTCGCTACCCTCCTTGCTGGTTCTTGTTTGCCCGTGGGATCGCACTTAAATTTGACCCAGCAATTCTATCCATACATTTCTGAATGACACGTATCATTTCTATCACCAATCAAAAAGGCGGTGTGGGCAAGACCACCAGCGCAGTTAATATTGCCGTCAGCATGGCGGTAAGATAGCACCGAGTGGTTTAAAATTTGTATTGCTGAGGTGGCTGATTTGAAAGGTTTTCAAATATTATTCATGCTACCTATCTTCATCCCAATACTACTTAACTCATGCAAAAAAAATGAAGAAAGCCAAACTAATCCCCGAGGTGTTATATTAACGTTCGATGATAATCATGCTAAAGATTGGGTATGGGCAGATTCTATTTTAAGTGTGTATAATTGGAAAGCGACTTTTTGTATTTCTCATATTGGGAACATGTCTAGCAAGGATATTTCTTTATTGAAATCTTTGGAAAATAATGGACATGAAATTGCTGGACATGGGTATTTGCATGTTAATGCTGTTGATTTCATTGGAGAAAATGATATATCTACCTATATTGATGAAGAAATAACTCCCATGCTTGATTCTATGGAACAATATTTTGATCCAATAATCTCTTTTGCGTATCCTTATGGAAGTCGATCACTCGATATTGATTCGGTATTATTCAACTATTTTCATGTTTTGCGCGGTACAACCTATGGAAGGGTTAACAGTTCTGAACTGAAGTGTGTTTATAATAGTTCACCGCTTGTTTTTGGATTGGGGATTGATAGCCATTATTCACATTTTAGTATGACTTACTTGACGGAATTATTGGACTACGCTAGGGAAAATCAAATAATCCTTATATTTTATTCCCATGATGTAGTATCTCAAGTGACAGGACCATATCAAACAAATATTTCGACCTTAGAATATATTTGTCAATATATTACAGAAAATCACATGACTTTCTATTCGCTATCGGATTTAATAAATATTGAATAATTAGCAAACTTACCCAAAACATTTAGCGATTCCCCCTCCATGTGAAGGCCCGTAATCATGGATTAACAATTCGATAGTCTCAAGCTTGTAGTAAGGGGGATGACAAGGCATCTCACGATTCTTGTTTGCCCGTGGGATCGCACCTAAATTCGACCCCGCAATTCTACCCATACATTTCTGAATGACACATATCATTTCCATCACCAATCAAAAAGGCGGTGTAGGCAAAACCACCAGCGCCGTTAATATTGCCGTCAGCATGGCCGTTTCCGAAGTCAAGACGCTACTGATTGATCTGGACCCCCAAGCGAATGCTACCACTGGTGTTTCCAACCTGTTTGAGGCCGGTGGCACTAATATATATGATGTCATGACCCAACGGGCATCCCTGGAAGACGCCATTCGGAAGACAGAATTGGATAACCTGGATATTATTCCTTCCACTAACGATCTGGTGGGAGCGGAAATCGAACTGGTAAGCGTGATGGCCCGGGAATATCAGTTGCAGAATTATCTGGATGCGGTTCGGAAGCGCTATGAATTCATTTTTATCGATTGTCCCCCTTCCCTGGGACTGCTTACAATCAATGCCCTCACCGCATCGGACGGTTTGATCATCCCCATCCAATGTGAATATTATGCCCTGGAGGGTTTGGGACAATTATTGAACACAATCCGGTTGGTTCAGAAACATATTAACCCCAAATTGACCATCGCCGGCGTATTATTAACCATGTACGACGGGCGGTTGAACCTGTCCAAGGAAGTGGCCGAGGAAGTGCGGAGTTATTTCGCCGATACGTTATTCAAAACCGTGATTCATCGCAACGTCCGACTCGGAGAAGCGCCCAGTTTTGGAAAACCGGCCTTGTTGTATGATGCCAATTCAACCGGCGCCCGGAATTACCTGGAATTAGTAGAGGAGATTTTAACACGTGTCAGCTAACCGATTAGGTCGCGGGCTGGAAGCCCTGATTCGCCCCAATGAGGATGTGGTTTCCGGTATCAAACCGGGTGTCATGAAAATACCCCTCGCACTGATCGATTCCAATCCATATCAGCCGCGAAAAGAATTCGATGAAGCCGGACTGGAAGAGCTGACGACCTCGATTCGGGAAAAAGGAGTGCTCACGCCGGTAACCGTTCAAGCCTCCGGTGAACGATTTACGTTGATTGCCGGAGAACGGCGCTGCCGGGCGGCCCGGAAAGCGAAGATCAGCGAAATCCCCGCCTATGTGGTGGAAGTGTCCGGTGAATCGGACCTGATGGAAATGGCTCTCATTGAAAATATTCAGCGGGAAGATCTGAATCCGGTGGAAGAGGCCGAAGGATACGCCGTATTGCACAGCAAGTTCGATTTATCCCAGGAGCAGATCGCCCGTGTGGTGGGGAAAAACCGGGTAACCGTGACCAATTCCCTGCGCTTGCTGAACCTACCGCCCAAAATAAAGGCCAGTTTAAAAAACGGAGAAATTACCGCCGGCCATGGTCGGGCCATCCTGATGATGAAAACACCCCGCGCCATGGAAAAACTGTGGACCACAATCAAAACCCATGATTTAAGTGTACGAAAGGCTGAACAACTGGCCCGGGATCGTCAGGCTGATGCATTGAAGAAACCGAAACCCAAAACACAGGTTGACCCCACGGTACAGTCTCTGGAAAACGGTTTGATCAGCGCCCTGGGAACGAAAGT
>JAADFQ010000075.1 GCA_013152835.1 FCB group bacterium | reverse complement strand
AAATCCTTGTTCGATATTCATAAATCGATTCGGGAAGAATTGTTGAATGAAGATTAATGAATAATGATTGACGATTTAAATGCCTCCGGTGTAAGGTCAATGCAGGGGTAACACGGTTAAGGCAAGATGGTACCTGCGAATTTATACTCATTTTATCTCAGGATGTTGTTTACGGTCCAATCATCCATCGAAAATAAATCCTTGTTCGATATTCATAAATCGATTCGGGAAGAATTGTTGAATGAAGATTAATGAATAATGATTGACGATTTAAATGCCTCCGGTGAAGTGGTCGTTGAAAAGAGTTTTGCCCTGGCGGTACGCATTATCCTGTTGTACAAATACCTGACGACCCAGAAAAAGGAATTTGTCCTGAGTAAACAATTATTGCGCAGCGGTACGTCCATCGGCGCCAATATTCGTGAATCTCAGAATGCGGAAAGTAAGGCCGATTCCATCCACAAACTGGCCATCGCTCAGAAAGAATGCGACGAATCCCTTTGCTGGATCGAACTCCTGAAGGAAACCGATTATCTCTCTCCGGCTGAATTTGATAAAATCCACCGGGAAACCGGCGAACTGCAAAAAATGGAGCCCCACGCCTGCGTGCCAAAACGCACTTTGGCGGGCTGGCCCGCCGGCTCCCCTGCCGGCCACTCACGGTGTGGGGCAGGCTGGCGAAGAATGAGGGTGGGCTGACACGGGAAAATCCCGTGGTACCTGGCAAAGTACACCCATAAGGGCGACATCCCGATCCCGGGATGATAGAAAAGGATTCATCTACCCACGATAGTTATCGGGGTGGTATTCTCCATATCGGGATAATCCGGAGCATTATCCTCGCCACCAAACAAAAACTACACAATAATTCATAATTCTTTCATACTCTTCAAATAATACCTATATTTCCTGCAGAATGGATATAAATACCCGATATTCTCAGAGAATACCTCATTTTCACGGTCGGACGCTGCCGGAACCGGGAAAAATTGTGGGCTACGCCGCCATCATCCGGGCTTTGGATTTACCCGTACCGCCCCCCGATCAGGTGGCCCTCATCTGCGAACGAAACAAACAGTACCGGGACCGGGGCTGGCTGGTCTTCCCGCCCCGCTATCAACCGGACGAGTCGCTCTACCGTCATCTGGTCTTTGCCCTGAAATACGAAGGGGTAAATCTGCTCTGTTTCAAAAAACTGTTCCAGGCGCTGGAGCCGTCCCAAATCCTGGACCTGCTGCACACGGAACCGACGGGGCAGTACAGCCGCAAAATCTGGTTTCTGTACGAATGGCTGCAGGGTGAAAAACTTCCCATTCCCGATCTCAAAATCAAGAATCCGGTGCCCCTGCTGGATGAAAAACTCCAGTACGCCGTTCCCGGAATTTCTTCCCCCCGTCACCGGATCATCAACAACCTGCCGGGCACGCCAGGGTTTTGTCCCCTGATCCGGAAAACGCCCCTGCTGGAGCAGGAACGTGCCGCGGACTGGGCCCGACAGAAAGAACACCTTTTTGCCGCCGTTCACCGTGATCTATTGCAACGGGCGGCGGCGTTTTTACTCCTGAAAGATTCCCGGGCTTCCTTCACCATCGAAAACGAGACGCCGTCCAATCGCCGGGCGCAGCGCTGGGGAGAAGTCATCGGCCAGGCCGGACTGCAACCGCTGAGCAAGACCGAGTTGCTGCGGCTTCAGGAGCTGGTGATCGGCAACCGGCGATTTATCGACCTGGGATTCCGAACCGAAGGTGGATTTGTGGGCGCTCACGACCGGAACACAGGAGAACCCCTGCCGGATCATATTTCCGCCCGCCAGGAAGATGTGGAAGGCCTGATTGAGGCGCTGATCGCCACCGACCGGATACTGGAATCCCGCGGCTTCGACGCCGTCCTGGCGGCCACGGCCATTGCCTTCGGTTTTGTGTTTATCCATCCTTTCGTGGACGGCAACGGCCGGATTCACCGGTATCTGATTCATCATATTCTGTCACGACTCAAGATGACCGAACCGGGCCAGGTTTTTCCCGTCTCGGCCGCCATGCTGAATAATCTGCCCGCCTACCGCCGCGCCCTGGAACGGTATTCCCGACCGTTACTGGACCTGATCGAATGGCGCCCCACGGAAAAGAATAACGTGGAAGTCCTGAATGATACCGCCGATTATTACCGCTATTTCGATGCCACGGCGCAGGCCGAATACCTGTACGGCTGTGTCCGTGAAACCGTTGAGAAGATCATCCCGGAAGAAGTGCGGTATCTGACCCGTTATGAAAAAATGAAAACATACCTGGACCATCATTTTGACATGCCCGACCGACTGGTGGCCCTATTGATCCGTTTCCTGGAGCAGAACCGCGGCCGGTTTTCGCAACGGGCCTTAACCGGGGAATTTTCCCGCCTGACTCCGGCGGAAGTGGCGGAGATTGAATCCCGGTTTGCCGAAATATTTCAAGGCGGTGAGGAGGAACGGTGATGGGACACCAGCCGGAAGCCGTCCTTGAAAATAATCTGATCACGCAACTGAAAGCGCTGGGGTATACCTACACGTCCATTGCCAATGAAGACGATATCAGGGCCAATCTGAAACACCAGTTGGAAGCTTTTAACGGCACTGTTTTTTCAGACCGGGAATTCACCGCCATCCTCAACCATCTGGCCAAAGGCAACATATTCGAGAAGTCCCGGATGCTCCGTGATCGTTTTCAGCTTCACCGCGATACCGGTGATGTGGCCTACGTTCAGTTCTTCGACAGTGAGCGATGGGACAATAACCTGCTCCAGGTTACCCATCAGGTCACCCAGCAGGGCCGCTATAAAAATCGTTACGATGTGACCATCCTGGTCAATGGTTTGCCGCTCGTGCAAATCGAATTGAAACGCCGGGGCATCGAACTGAAAGAAGCCTTCAAACAAATCAACCGGTACCAGCGTCATTCCTTCTGGACCAACGGCGGCCTGTTCAATTATGTCCAGATTTTCGTCATCAGCAACGGCGTGAATACCCGGTATTACGCCAATAACCGCCGCCAGTCTTTTCAGCAGACGTTTTACTGGGCCGATGAAAACAACCGTAATATCACTTCGCTGACCGATTTTACCCGGGCTTTTCTGAATTCCGGTCAACTGAACCGCATGATTGCCCAGTATATCGTCCGGAATGAAACGCATAAAATTCTCATGGTACTGCGGCCCTACCAGTATTACGCTGCCGAAGCCCTGATCAACCGCGTGAAAAGCAACAGCGGCAACGGCTACATCTGGCATGCCACCGGTTCCGGCAAAACCCTGACATCCTTCAAGGCCAGCCAGATTATCATGGACCTGCCCGGCGTTCATAAAGTCATCTTCGTCGTGGATCGCAAGGACCTGGACTACCAGACCATGAAGGAATTCAACAGCTTCAAGAAAGACAGCGTCGATGCCACCGACAATACCCGGGCGCTCATCAGACAGCTCAGGGATGATACGAAGCTGATTGTCACGACTATTCAGAAATTAAACAACGCCGTTTGGAAAAAAGGGCATCGCGACCGCCTCAGCGTATTGCAGGATAAACGGGTAATCTTCATTTTCGATGAATGCCATCGCAGCCAGTTCGGTGAAACGCATAAACGCATTATTACCTTTTTCCGCCATGTCCAGTTGTTCGGATTTACCGGCACACCCATTTTTGCCGATAACGCCTATAAAAACGAACTGGGCCGGCGCACGACCCATGATCTCTTCGGTGACTGTCTGCATAAATACGTGATTACCGACGCCATCCGGGACGAAAATGTGCTCAGGTTCAGCATCGAGTACATGGGCCGTTATAAGAAGCGCAGCAATACCTGGGTGGACATTGAGGTTGAGGATATTGACACCAAAGAAGTCTATGGTTCGCCGGAGCGCCTGAATAAAATTGTTGATCATATCATTCAGTATCATGATTCCAAGACCCATGGCCGGGAGTACACCGCCATATTCGCCACCACCAGCATTGAGACCCTGATCAAATATTATGACCTGTTCAAAGCCAAAAAGGAAGCCGGGAAACATGATTTGCGCATTGCCACCATTTTCACCTACGCCGCCAATGAAGAAGACCCGGAAGCCGATGGTCTGATCCCGGATTATCCCCTGGCCGCCGAACCGCCCCTGACCTGGCAGTCCAGCTATAGCCGGGACAAGCTGGAAGAATTTATCGGCGACTACAATGCCCTGTTCGGCACCCGTTTTTCCACCCACGATGATCAGTTTGAAAATTATTACAAAGATATCAGCAAACGGATCAAAGAACGGGAAAAGGTCGGTTTCAATGAAAGGGACCGGGTGGACATCCTCTTGGTGGTTTCCATGTTTCTCACCGGCTTTGATGCCAAGAAAGTCAATACACTGTACGTGGATAAAAAGTTGCGGCATCATGGACTGATCCAGGCTTTTTCCCGCACGAACCGCATCCTTAACGAACAGAAATCCCATGGTAATATCGTTTGCTACCGCAACCTGAAAAAGGCCACCGATGAGGCTATCGCCCTGTTTTCAGATAAGGACGCAAAAGAAATTATTCTCCTCCCGCCTTACGAAGAAGTGCGGCAAAAATTTACGGAAGCCTTTATCCACCTGCTGCAAATTGCCCCCACGGTGGAAAGCGTCAATGATTTGGAGAGCGAAGCGGATGAATTGCGCTTTGTACAGGCTTTCCGGGATTTGATGCGCCATCTGAATGTGCTGAAGTCATTCGCCGACTTCAGTTGGGCGGACCTGCCTATGGCGGAACAGGCGTTTGAGGATTACAAGAGCAAGTACCTGGACCTGTATGATAAAGTGCGCCGCGATCATCACAGGGACAAGGAATCCATCCTGGAAGATATTGACTTCGAGCTGGAACTGATCCACCGCGATGAAATCAATGTCACCTATATCCTGAAACTCCTGGCCAAACTGCATAATTCCGCCGGCGATGAAGCCGTCCGAATCCAAAAGGCGATTCTGAATACCCTGGCCGGTGAAGTGGAACTGCGCAGTAAACAGGAATTGATTGAGAAATTCATTAACGAAAATTTGCCTCATATCGAAGACGTAGATATGATTCCGGAAGAATTCGAACAATTCTGGACCGAGCAGAAAATTCTGGCCTTAAACCAACTCTGCGCCGAGGAAAATCTGGATCTAAAACAATTTCAGACCCTGATCGATAATTTCATTTACAGCGAACAACCCCCCTTGCGTGAGGAAATATTCCAATGTCTGGAACATCGTCCCAGTGTGCTGAGGGCCAAGGAAATCGGCCAGCATATCATTGATCGCATGATGGCCTTTGTGGAGGTGTTTATCCGGGGCGTGGTGGTGTAAACAGGGATCAAATTGGGCGTCCTCCTTTCTGATTTCCTTTCCTGAAGCATATTCCCTGCGGGTGTTTCTCCTGATCGATTTTATGCGTATTGATACGTTATTACTCCGGCAGATATTATTCGTATGAAACCACTCAGGCGTAATAAGTAAAAAGTGATTATTTAAGGGATCTCCGTAGCATCTTGTGAACAACGCCTTTGATTTCCATCCCTTTTTTATTCTGAAATGGAGCCCCACGCCTGCGTGCCAAAACGCACTATGGCGTGCAGGCACGGGAAAATCCCGTGGTACCTGACAAAGTCCGCCCATGAGGGCGACATCCCACCGATTAATCGGGGGGATGATCGAAAAGGATTCATCCACCAATTGCAAAAAGCCCCATCTTACGATGAGGTTTTTTGTGCTCCGGAGGAGGGACTTGAACCCCCAACCTAGTGGTTAACAGCCACCCGCTCTACCATTGAGCTACTCCGGAATTCTTTCAATCAACGATCCCGAGATGAACATCCGTTAGGACATCCGGTGGCGTACAGCCACCCTCCCGATATCCATCGGGATACTCCGGAATTC
>JAADFQ010000074.1 GCA_013152835.1 FCB group bacterium | reverse complement strand
CACATTTCCCTACACCGCATTTCATCCGTCGCTCCAGGGACAGGTAAATCCGGTTCTCCGGTAACCGCTTGGATTTCAGGGCCATGAGTACAAATTTATACATGATCGGAGGACCCACCACTGCGGCGACAGTACGGTTGAGGTCCAGATCCAGCGGCGGAATGAGGGTGGTAATGACGCCTGTCCGGTCTGTCCAGTCGGCGGAGGGGCGATCCACCGTGAGGGCAAATTCAATCGTCGGATCGTTGGCCCAGTGTTTCCGATCCTCCGGGTACAACAATTCGTCCGGATGTTTGGCGCCGTACAATATGAATAACCGCCCGTAGTCGGAGCGATCGCGGATCAGGGTTTGGATCAGGGAGCGGAGTGGTACAATACCAATGCCGCCACCGATGATCAGGACATCCTGACCCCGAAATTTGGTTAAATCGAATCCCCGGCCGAAGGGTCCCCGGATACCCACTGAATCTCCCGGTTGGAGGCGATGGAGGGCGCTGGTGAGCCGTCCCACTCTCCGGATGCATAATTCAAAGGTTCCCCGGTCATTGGGAGCGGACGTAATGGAAATGGGTGCTTCCCCATATCCGAACAGTGAGACCTGAACAAACTGTCCCGGTTGATGATTCAGGGTTCGGTTTTCGGGCAGGGCGATTTCGTACCAGGTTTCCAGTTCTGTCAGGACTTTCATCTGAAGAATGGTGGCCATTTGGGGATAATACAAATCCTCAGTTTCACGGAGGGGTGGGCGGCTAATGGGGAAGGGCGTGGTCATGAGCGTCTCCTTCACACCAGGGCGTTTTTATGGAGGATCCGCTGCTCGTAATCCTCGCAAAGTTGGTTCACAATGTCCACGATACTGATGCGGGCCGTACAGTAGGCGGTACACCGACCGCAGCCCACACACCAGGGCCTCCCGGTAGGATCGCTCAAATATTTAAATTTTCGATACACCCGGTGCCGCTGACGAGCGCTCCGTTCATAGCGGAAATTTTCTCCACCGGCTACCTGAGCAAATTGACTCAACATGCAGCCGTCCCAGGTGCGTTTTCGAATGCCTTCGGTGAGGGTTAGGTTTACCTCATCATCCACCGTGAAACAATAGCAGGTGGGACAGACCAGATTGCAGGTGCCGCAGCCTACACAGCGTTCCGCCACTTCTTCCCAGACCGGGGAATCCCAGGCCTGATCAAAGACTTCCGAGAGCCGGTTGTAATTGTATTTTATCTTCGTCCGGAATTCCCGGTGAACCGGAGACTGGTTCCGGGCCTTGGTAATCTCCGTGAACCCCTCCAGGAGGGCTTTTCCCCGGTCGGTAAGGAAAAAAACCGCATACCCGTCATCCTGTCGGTCCAGGAACAGGTCAAACCCTTCCATTTCCTCAACGGTAATTCCCACGGATCGGCTGAAGTGGACTTCATCCGGTTCAAACGATACACCGACAAAGGCGCAGTTTTCCCTGCGTTTCAAATAGTTAGATTCGGGATGACCGTGAGTGAAATTGTAGTCCAGGCGGAGCAAGGCCTGTAGATCATAACTGTGAACACCCAGGAAGATCCGGAATGACGACTCGGCAGAAACCGGCTCAAAGGTGGCTTCAGTCAGCGAGAAGGAAAGGAGCGTTTCCCGGGGCGGCAGGAAATATTTCTTAATGGATTGGAGGGTGCGGTTATAGTCCAGAACCACAGCGTCAGGACTCAGAACCTGATCAAATCGGTAGGACGTATCTCCGAACCGATGGGGCGCGTACACGGTGGCTTGGGTCTGGAGATACCGCACCAAGGCCGGAACGGCGGAAAAGAGAAGGTGAGCGTTGGGGCGGGGTGTCATCAAGTCATCCATATCAAATTCGGCTCCATAGCAAGCAGATGCTGGGGAAGAACGGGAAAACCAACGCGCTGGACATCATCGGTACCTCATCTGAACGGGGAAAATTTACATAAAACAGGACAAACGAGTCCACAATAAGTGATGAGGATCAAAATTTTCATCATTCCATCCCCCAAAGTCTACTTATGTACCGGGATTATATTGTTCCGGAAGGCAGACCTGAACCGTGAGCCCTCCGGTAGGATTATTGGCAAACCGCAGTTTTCCATGATGTTGTTGCACGACCCAATGGGCGATTGCAAGTCCCAGACCGGTTCCGGGCCGGGACTGTTTACTGCGGAAATACCGGGCCGTCAGTAGTTCTAAATCTTGCTCCGGGACACCGTGGCCTTCATCGGAGATGGTCACCATAAGTGTGTGAGCATCGGTGGATTCCATTTTCAAGGAAATGGAGGAATGTTCCGGGGAATATTTCAGGGCGTTTTCGATCAGATTTCCCAGGGCCAGGTGGAGCCATGATTCGTCCCCTTCAATGGCTACGGAAGGAAGCGGTTTGACCTGAATGGTAATATCCTTCATCAGCGCCTGGGGTCGGAAGCGTTCAATTTCTTCATACAGCAGGTCATTCATCCACACCGTATCAAATTGTAATTTGGCTGCTCCGGAATCGGTTTTTGCGATTTGTGACAAATTATCAATGATTTTCGTGATGCGGTTTAATTCGCTCCGAAAGGACAGAATTTCATGGGTATCCATATCGGGATGGGTCTGCGCCCAGCGGTCCAGGTAGGTATACAGAATAGTGACCGGTGTTTTTATCTCATGGGAAGCATTCGCAGCTATGTTCCGTAAGCTGACCACGGTTGTTTCCAATCGATCCAGCAATTCATTTAAGGTAATCGCAAGGTGTGCAATGTCATCATCGGTACGGGGAACCGGGAGTCGCTGGGACAGATTCGAGGATTTGAATTGGCGTGCTTTTTCAGATATGGCCCGAACCGGTCGCAAAGATTTTCGTGCTAAAAATAAACTACCCCAATACACCATAATCAAGGCTACCGGGAAGGAAAAAAGAAAAATGGTGAATACTTCTTTAAGAATTTGATGGATCGAGTTGAATGATTTGCCAACAATAATCCATACCAGAGTCTGATTCGCAAAAGGAATTGGTTTAACCAAAAAGCGCATTTCCAGGTCCATAAACGATCGGGTATAATAATTGGAGTCGGTCGGGTCAAAGACAAAGGATTGGATTAATTCGGGAGAAAACGGGAAATTGGGTGAGCGACGAATTAAATGGAGGTTTTCGTTCAGGATCATAAGAACCATGGACTCATCATCCATATCCTGATGATGAGGTTCGCGCCATTCAATGGATTCATCAATGGAAATACCTGAATCGGTGTGGAATATCGAAAGTTCCACGGCGTTCGCTTCTTCGTCAATTCGATGATCCAAGTCCCATTTTAGCTGATTATCCAGGGCCAGAATCACCAGAACGATGAACACGATGAAAATCAGCGATACAACCAGCGTGGACCAGAGCGTGATCCGGCGTTGCAGACTGAGTTCAGTCTTCATACCGAAATCGATACCCGAATCCGCGGACGGTTTCAATATTGGAAGTTTTCTGTGGAACATCGATCTTTTTCCGCAAATAGTTGATGTACACGTCGACGATATTGGTATCGGAATCCCGTTGTGTTTCCCAGACATGTTCCAGTATTTGCGAACGGGTTAGCGCTTGATCCGCATGTCGCATCAGATATTCCAATAGTAAAAATTCCCGGTTGGAAAGTGGGATTTGTTCCCCGTTAACCGTCACGTTTCGGTTGAGGGAATTCAACGAAATATTCCGGATGGTCAAATTCGGTTGATTCCGATAGGAGGAACGACGAATCAGAGCTTGAACGCGTGCCACCAGTTCATCCATGGCAAAGGGCTTCAGTAAATAATCGTCGGCGCCAACGTTCAACCCTTCCACACGCTGATCGATACCGGAAAGTGCCGTCAGTACCAGGATCGGTACGGTGATTCCCTGACTGCGCAATTCACTGCAAACAAATAAGCCGTCTTTATCCGGTAATCTCCGGTCCAGAATAATGCTGTCATAGTCCTCAACAACGGCCGTTTCCAGGGCCTGTTCGCAGGTGGTCACCCAGTCCACACTATAACCTCGTTCCACAAAACAATCCTGAATGTAGCTCCCGATTGCCGGTTCATCTTCCACAACGAGGATTCTCATTATGGGCCTCCTGTACATGGTGGTTATTGACTGTAAAATTAGAAAACTTTAATGATTTTCTAAGCAGATTTTAATACAATCTTAATAATATCCCACACATTATTCGGATAAAAAGGTCCGTTTTAATGATTTCATTACTTTACTAGGAGGAAGGAATGAATAAAAAGATAAGAAAAACATCCGCAATGGTGTTATCAGTTTTACTGTTGACCGGGATGGGATGGGGACAGACATACGTTGGTTCCGCAGCCTGTCAGGCCTGTCATGGTACCGCTGATGTTACCGGAGTGGGATACAACATCTATGATTCCTGGACAAACTCTGGACATCCCTATAAGTTTTCAGTTATAGAAAATGCCACGGCACCGACATACCCGGATTTCGTGGTAAACTTTGAAGATAACTGGATGACGGAACTGGGGAATGGGAATCATAGCTGGTCCGAAATTGCCGGTGTTATCGGTGGATTCGGCTGGAAAGCCCGTTTCGTCGGAACTGACGGTCAAATCGTTGGTACCGGGACGGCAGCCGTTGATCCGGGTGCGGGCCATAATCAGTTCAATTTTTATGGCGGTGTGGATTACGGCTGGGCTGACTATCATACCGGTGACACAAAAATCTACAACTACAGTTGTTTTAAGTGTCATACGACGGGTGGCGATACAACCGGCACCTGGCTTACCGGTGTGGATGGATTGGGTACCTTTAATGAAGGCGGCATTGGTTGCGAAGCCTGTCATGGCCCGGGAAGCGATCATGTTTCCAGCCCGTCCACCAGCAATATTGACCGGGTGTACGAATTTGCTCATCTGGATAACGCATCCGGCGGATTGGAAATCGACGGTTCGGTAATAACACCGGATCCCAGCGGAAATGACGTGAACTTTCTCTGCGGTACCTGCCACAACAGGAGCTATACGGATCCCATTAATGCGAGCGGGGGATTCATCCGACACCACGAACAGTGGGATGAATTTGTAGCTTCGGATCACTTTGGCGCAGGACTGAAATGCACCTCCTGCCATAATCCCCACAAACGGGTTTTATGGGACGGTGACGGTATTACCATGGAATGTTCCACCTGCCATCCGACAGAAAATACGACCATCAACCACGCAGGAACGCAGACCTGTATTGAATGTCATATGCCCTATGCGGCCAAGTCCGGAACGACCCGCGGCGAAAGCGGCTATAAGGGCGATGTACGTTCTCACTTATGGAAGATTACACCGAATGCGGAATCCATGTTCACGGATGATGGTTCAGCCGTCCGGGATGATGCAACTCGCCAGGCCTCATTGTCTCCGGCGTATTCCTGCCTGGGTTGTCATAACGATGACCCCGCAGACGGGATTCCGGACATGACGCTTGAACAGGTTGTGAATACGGCACAGAATATGCATGTTGCCACTCCCGCCGACGATCCCACCTTTGTCGGCTCGGAAACCTGTGCGGCCTGTCATAACGAAGTTAACAGCAACCTTGGATATAATATTGTGGATGAATGGAATAATTCCGGACATCCCTATAAATTCAATGTTATTGAAAATGCCACGGCTCCGACATATCCCGATTTTGTTACCAATTTTGAAGATAATTGGCTGACCGATCTTGGGAATGGGAATCACAGTTGGTCCGAAATTGCCGGTGTGATCGGCGGATTCGGCTGGAAGGCTCGGTTCGTCGGAACCGATGGACAAATCGTTGGTACCGGAACGGCAGCCGTTGATCCGGGCGCGGGCCATAATCAGTTCAACTTCTACGATGGCGTGGACTATGGCTGGGCGGATTACCATACCGGTGATACGAAAATCTACAACTACAGTTGTTTTAAGTGTCATACAACAGGCGGCGATACCACCGGAACCTGGCTTACGGGAGTGGATGGGCTCGGCACATTCACCGAAGGTGGCATTGGCTGTGAAGCCTGTCATGGACCGGGTAGCAATCATGTACAGACCGGAAATCCGGCCTATATTGACCGCGTTTATGAGTTCGCCCATTTGGATAATAGTCTGGGTGGATTGGAAAAAGATGGTGTTGTCATTACTCCTGATGCAAGTGGTGACGATGTGAATTTCCTTTGCGGAACCTGCCATAACCGGAGTTATACTGATCCGATAAATGCCTCCGGTGGATTCATTCGCCATCATGAACAATGGGATGAATTCTCCGCCAGTCCGCACGATGATGCCGGTCTGAATTGCACCACTTGTCACGATCCGCATAAGCGGGTTCTCTGGGATGGTCAGGGGATCAAAATGGAATGCTCCACGTGTCACCCGGCGCAGGTAGCGAATTTGACGCATCAGGGCACCCAGGAATGTGTGGAATGCCATATGCCCTACGCGGCAAAATCCGGCACGACTCGCGGTCAGAGCGGGTACAAGGGCGATGTACGGTCGCATATCTTCAGGATTGCACCTGATACATTATCCATGTTTACGGATGATGGCGGCGCTGTGCGGGATGACGATACTCGTCCGGCCAGCCTGTCTCCGGCCTATTCCTGCATGAGTTGCCATAATGATGATCCGGCCGACAGCATCCCGGATATGACCTTGGCGGAAGCTGCCGAAGAAGCGGCCACCATGCACGGTACCGTCAGTACCGGTGATGAGACGGAACTGCCCACAGCGTTTGCTCTGAAGCAGAATTATCCGAATCCGTTTAATCCGGTAACCACGCTGACTTTTGATGTTCCCGTGACCACCAACGTTACCCTCGAAGTCTTCGACTTACTGGGCAACAAGGTACGGACATTAATTGCTGAATCCATGACTCCCGGACATCACCAGATAACCTGGAATGGCCGCATGGATTCCGGACAAGCAGCCCCAGCGGGACTCTATTTCGCCCGGATGAACACCGGTAATGAAGTTCATCAGGTGAAAATGGTCCTACTGAAATAAATCGATTCTATCGTTGCTGAAAGCCCCGGATTTTACTGAAATCCGGGGCTTTTTTAATACTATGATGAAACGATAAATAAAAAGGATTAGAACATCTTGTTTTGTTTTATTAAAATTTTCTAATATTTGGGGAGCGATGAAATACTTTCATTCCGTTTTCGTAAGCGGGGGCTTAACAAAAAAGAAGGTAGAATTCATAATGAGTACATACTTTCAGGTATTGGCCACCCTCGCTTTGGGATCGACACCTTTCTTTGTGGGGTGTAATGAAGATAGTAATTCCGGTGGCTCTCACGGCGGTGTCGCTCCGTTTCGTATCAAGTTTTAATACTTGACGGTTCATCAGGGATGGGATCAACCCCATCCCTGATCTTTTCTTTTCGGGTTTTCGAACCCGTTGCTCTTTTCCAAAATAGTAACTAAGTGATCTTGTAATAAGGGACTATTTACCGCTTTGAACAAAGTTCTGCACGACAGATTCCGTTCAAACAGGAAAAAATTTCATAACTTTATTATTGGCGATACTTTAGATTCTTTCCCTGATATTGCTTCCCTAATCGGAGTCAGAATGACGGAGAAAATACTTCTTACAAGACCAGATAAATAAAAGCAGGAGTAAATTATGCCAAGAACCATAGTATCTATCCTAACAATTTTATTTGCCTTCCTATATGGTTCTGAGGGAGAGGGGGAGACAACACATGCCTACGTAGGAGTGGACCGCTGCAAGGTCTGCCATGAAACCGCTGAAATGGGTAATCAATACGCCGTTTGGTCGGGAACCGCCCACGCCAAGGCTTATGAAACGCTGCTGGGCGAAGAGGCGGCGAAAATAGTGAAAGAACGTGGTTTGAAAACACCGGCTAATGAAGCACCGGAATGTTTAAAATGCCATGTCACCGGGTACAATGTCGATGGTGCGGAATTTGGGAAAAAATTTGACAAGACCAAAGGCATCCAATGCGAAAGTTGTCATGGTCCCGGGGAAAAATATCGGCAGCAGGATATTATGTGTGATGTGGAAACCGCTAAAGCAAACGGATTAATCCTGCCGACGTCGAAAGACTGCCTAACCTGTCACAACGAAGAAAGTCCAAAATACAAACCTTTCGATTACGCTGTTTATTATCCTAAAATAGAACATCATAAAAATCCCGATTACACCTGTGATACCGGCGACGAAGAGGAAGATGAGGATTGGTAACATTGAAACAAACAGGATTTTTCGGCCGTAAAGAACTGCTTTTTGCAGCGATTATACTGGGGCTTTACGGTTGTAACTCCACAGAAAAAATTACCCAGCCAATTGCCTATAATCATTCGATTCATGTATCGGAAGCGGGTCTCTATTGCACCGATTGTCATGTGGGAGCGGAGACCAAGATTCAGGCTACTTTGCCCTCCATAAAACGGTGTCAGACCTGCCACTCGGAAATGCAGGGTGAAAGCAAGGAAGAAGCCAAGGTCGTGGAGGCGGTAACCAATAAGGAAGAGATTCCATGGAACCGGATTTATACGTTACCGGAGCATGTATTTTTTTCCCATCGCCGCCATGTTACCTCCGGAAAAATACCCTGTTCTGATTGTCATGGAGACGTTGAAAAATTGACCAAACCGGCAGATCATCAATTGGTTCCCATTCAAATGAAGCGCTGTATGAACTGCCATGACCAAAAATCCATATCTAACGATTGTCTGACCTGCCATGTTTGATAAAAAATTTCTAAGTCGGCGTGATTTCCTGAAAATCACCGGTGTTGCTACCGGTGGCATCGTGGCTTCCGCCGCATTCCCCCAGGTTCTGGGGCTGTCGGAAAAAACCATTCAACAATTACGCCGGGGGGAAGGGACAATTACCTGGAAAAATACCGCCTGTCGTCTGTGTCCCGGCGGCTGCAGCTTGTCGATAAAACGGTTAAATGAAGTCCCGATTAGTTTAAAAGGCAATACCTTATCGCCGATTAACCGTGGCGGAACCTGCCCGGCAACCTATGCCAATCTGGAAATACTGTATCATCCGGATCGTTTGACCATTCCCATGGCCCGACCGGAAGGACCGATTCAAAAAGAATTGCTTCCGGTTTCCTGGGATGAGGCGTTGGGATCACTGAGCCGGAATATCCAGGATCTGATCACCCGTAATCAAACCTATAAAATTGCCATTATCAACGGGGATGATTCCCCGGTAATGCAGGAAATCTGGCGGAATTTTGCTAACTGGCTGGGAACACCGAATTATTATCAGGAATCCCATGTCAGTTACGGGTCCAATTCCGCTCGCCTTACCCAGGGCGTGGATTTGGAACCGACCTTCGACATCATCAATGCCGATTGTATTATCAGCTTAGGCGCCAATTTTCTGGAAGAGGACGGGGCGTCCGTACACTTCAACCAGGTCATAAGTCAGTTTAAAGATTTGTCCAACGTAACCCGGAATAAACTGGTTTACGTGGGACCCCGGGCCAATATCACTGCCGCCAGTTCTCACCGCTGGATTCCCTTGAATCCCGATACCTGGGGTGCCCTGGCTCTGGGATTGGCTCATTTACTGATGGATTCACCAAAAGTGGATCTGGGACACCTGCGTAAGAACAGTCATGGATTCGGTGACTGGAAGGATGCCCAGGGCCGAACCCACGAGGGCTTTGAGAAACTGGTGCGCTCTGAATTTCATCCCAAACGAGTGGAGGAAATTACCGGCATTCCGGAAGAAGATATCGTAGATTTGGCAAATCTGATTATCGAACGCGACAAGCCGGTTATCCTTAGCGGAAGCGAAGCCCAGCAGTCGCCTCGCGGTGATTTTCATTCCTGGGCCGCCCACTGTCTGAATTACATGCTGGGAGCAGTGCAGCAACCCGGCGGATGGTATTTTGATTTTTCCAGCCAAGGGGAAAAACTCTTTCGACAGGAATTCAAAGGGAAAGATGTTCAAAATCTCTTTAAGACCAACGAAGCTCATCCCCTGGAAAAACCATCTTTGGATATATTTGCCAAACGGGTGGAAGGATATGCGCCCTATTCCATTGAACTCATTATCATTAATCGTGCAAATCCGGTCTATTACGGAGAGAACCGAACCAAGTGGAAAACCCTGCTGAAACATGTACCACGCGTCGTGTTTATCGGTGATTTACCCAATGAAACCAGCGCCCATGCCGATGTTCTGCTTCCGACCCATTCTCCTTTAGAGGATTGGGACCTTGTAGAAGATATTCCCGGTGTTCCGGTTGCTTCCGCTACCTTGCAGCGCCCCGTCTTGGATCCCATGTATGATACGAAAAGCAGTTATGATATCCTGAAAACGGTAGCAGCTTCCCTGCCGGGGATCGAACCCCGAATCTTTCCGGGGAAAAATGCCAAAACGGTAGTGAAAAAGCGATTGCAGAAGATTTATTCCGACAAGAAGGGACTATTGTATGCTGAGCAAACCAAGGAAGACTGGGCCCGGATGTACATGGACCATGAACCGGTGTCCATCACCACGGCGGAACGTACTTTCCTGAAAGCCTTGCTCAAAGTCGGCGGCTGGTGGGATCCGGCCGGTAGAACCAGTACTCCGTTTAGCCAGGTATTGAACGGTTCGGTAAAACGTTTTGATTTCATGTCACCTCTGTTGAAATCCTATGACGGGTCCGCCCGGGATGAGGTGCAAAGCATCAAAATGATGACCGGTTCCCGATATCCGACTGAAATGGAAAAATACACGGCTTCTGATTCGGCAGGATATCCATTAACGCTTATGACCGGATATCCCATTACCAATCCGTATGGACGGACGGTCTATTCTCCGACCCTCGTGGAAACTTTCGGTCATCTGCGGGAAATTCACTGGGAAAACTGGGTTGAAATCCATCCAGAGACAGCCCGGAAAATGGGTGTACGCGACGGAACAAAAATTCAATTGGATTCGCCGGTCGGTGTTATCAAGGTCCGGGCGCGGGTGCGTCCGATTATCCATCCCGATGTGGTCTTTATACCCCTGGGACTGGGACGTGAAGGGGTCGGGCGATTTACCTCAGGGGTCGGGACTGATCCGCGGGAGTTGATTGTCGCTCAACCGGAAGTAAACCGGGGGAATATTATTTTGTCAGGAACTCCAGTACGGATTACGATAGGATAGATCATGACTAAATGGGGAATGGTAATTGATTTAAATAAATGCACGGGATGCGGCGCCTGCGTCAATGCCTGTCGCATTGAAAACAACATACCCAATGTTGGCGAAGAAGAAGCGCAAAAGGGACGCGCCCTGGACTGGATGCAAATCGTGACCGAATATGAAGGCGAATATCCGGATGTCCGGGTTACCCATATTCCGCGACCGTGTTTTCAGTGCGACAATCCGCCGTGTACAAAAGTATGTCCGGTGCATGCCACCTTTTTAAATGAGGAAGGATTGGTCGGGCAGGTGTATTACCGGTGTATCGGCTGCCGGTTTTGTATGGCTGCCTGTCCGTATTCGGCGAAGAAATTCAACTATTTTGAACCGGATATTCCCGAATCTTACGAAGGGATCCGCAATCCGGATGTGACCCGCCGAATGAAAGGTGTGGTTGAAAAATGCAGTTTCTGCCATCATCGGCTTTCCCTGGCCAAGGATTTGGCCCGATTCGAAAACCGGGAATTGAGGGAAGAAGATTTCCAACCGGCCTGTGTGGAATCCTGTCCGGCCGACGCCATGACCTTTGGTGATCTGGAAAATCCGGACCACCGGGTGGCCACACTGATCCATTCCAGTCGGGCGTTTCGTCTGGACGAGGAATTGGGAACTGATCCGAAAGTTTATTATCTTAAAAAGGAAGATAAATAATGGATGCGTTGCGCAAAGATCCGGATTATACACTGTATCGGCCGATTCTGGAAAGTGATCGACGGTTTTACTGGGCAATTGGTTTTTTAGGGGCCGTTGTTGTATGGGCCATTGTCATGTACATCCGGCAACTGGTTTACGGATTGGGCGTGACCGGATTAAATCGGACCGTCACATGGGGCTTTTATATCATCAATTTCGTGTTCTTTATCGGTGTCAGTCATGCCGGGACCTTGATTTCGGCCATCCTGCGTTTATCTCAGGCAGAGTGGCGCCGACCGATTACCCGGATGGCGGAAGTCATTACAGCCATCGTTCTGGCAATCGGCGGTTTGCATCCGATTATCGATTTGGGTCGCCCTGACCGGGTACTGAATGTTTTCTTCTATGGCCGACTCCAATCACCGCTCCTGTGGGATGTTACCGCCATTTCCCTGTACTTTACCGCCAGTACGGTCTACTTGTATGTGCCGTTGATTCCCGATATTGCCCTACTCCGGGATCACACGACGAAATTTAAAAAGTTATACACGTGGCTGAGCTGGGGATATGTGGGCACCGAACGGCAAAAGCACGTTCTGGAACGAGCGATGTCAATCTTAATGGTGGTCGTCATTCCGGTTGCGGTCAGTGTACATACGGTGATTTCGTACATTTTCTCCATGACGCTCCAGTCCGGTTGGCACAGCACCATTTTCGGGCCCTATTTCGTCACCGGCGCTATTTTTTCCGGAACCGCCACGCTTCTGGTGGTGATGATTTTCTTCAGGAAATTCTATCATCTGGAAAATTATCTGAAGGAAATTCATTTCCAGTATTTGAGCGTTCTGCTATTGGTTTTCGCCCTGCTCTGGGGGTATTTCACGTTCAGTGAATTCCTGACCGGTATTTACGGGAATGAACCGATGGAAATGCGGGTTATTCAGTTCAAGTTCTCCGGAGCGTATGCACCCTTCTTCTGGATGATGGTATTGCTTAATTTTGTCATTCCGGTGATCATTCTGGCTTTCAAGAAGCTGAAAAAAATACCCGGCATTCTGGTAGCTTCCTTTTCCGTAATTATCGGGATGTGGCTGGAACGGTTGATCATTATTGTTCCATCTTTATCCAATCCCCGGTTGCCGGTCGTGAGCGAACCCTATATTCCGTCGCTGACCGAATGGTCCCTTTTTGCCGGTGGTGTTGCCGCCTTTTGTATGATGTTCCTTTTATTCTCCAAAGTATTCCCGTTGATTTCCATCTGGGAAATCAAGGACGGGCGCGCAGAAGGTCTGGAAGCCGTAAAAGAACGTTTGGAATCCTATTTGCCGGATACGGATGTAGCCGGGGAAGGAGCCTGATCATGTCTGAACCAAAGACGAACCCGTCCGGATTAATATTTTTTCTTCAAATCTTCAGTATCTCTCTGATCTGGATTATGGTCGTAAGTGTGATTACCTGGATCTTGAATCTGATTTCATTATCCCGCTATCTCCACGATGCTCAAAACGCCACCCTGATTATATCCTTAGTAGTACTGCCGATTTTTACATTACTGGCCGGTATCCTGACCTACGTATTTATTGGAATTCGAAAAGCGAGACCCCACGACTGATATGCTGCGATCCTATTGGCGGATTGCCGGGATACTCCTGCTGATCGGAGTTGCCTGTCCCCGCAGTTTTAATGCCTATCTGAATACCAGCGCCTATTCCTTTGCCCGACAGAACCCGGGGGACAGCACGCTGACCCATGTCCGGGTATACGAATCATTTATGATCCGGGGAAATGATGTCCTTCTCAAAGGCAGCCGCCTTACTATTTCCGGCGTTTTTTATCTGGATCCCGTCAATGCTTTTGATGTGGATCCGGTATTCAATATGTATAATGTGGTCTATTCGACGGTCTGGATGCAACGCAAACTCCAGGTTCATCTTGGCCGGCAGTTTATTTATGCCGTGTCGGATGTGGCCCGGATGGATGGACTCAAGGTTACCTACAACCGGAAAAAAATGTCCCTGCTTGGCTTTGCCGGTGGCTACGTCCCGGCCTCGGGATGGACATCCGATCCGATCAATAGTCATTTCTGGGGAATGCAACTGGGTTGGAAGGCAACTTCAGCACTGGATCTGAAAGCCGGGTTGAGTCAGAAAGCCCACAGCCGTACGTACGGAACAGAAAGAAGTCCCCAGGAAGTTTCCCCGAATCTCCGCAGTTTACTGGGTGTCCAGGGAACGTTCAGGAAATCAAGGTGGACCACCTTTGTACGTATGCGTAATTATACCAACGATTTTTCGATCAGTGATTTTGTGATCCATGGTAATTATCGCGGATCATCGCAGACGCCCCTGCAATCATTGGCGCTGGAATATCAGTATCGTACTCCCCGGATCCCCGAAAATTCCATTTTTTCCGTGTTCAATTCATCCGCCTCCAGTGAAGTACGGTTAAGCGGCCGCAATCAATTGACCGATCGGGTTCAGGGTTCGTTTTCATTTCGGCACGTGTGGTTTTCCGGTGAATCCGCCGATATAGTATCGATTGGCGTCAATCATACTAATTTTGCAGTGAATGTTATTCGACAGGAGGGCTATGGTGGGAGTTCGAATCGGCTGGTAGTGGGTATCCGCAAACCCTGGGAGAAATTATCCCTGGCGGCACGAACTACGATCGGGAATTATCGTTTGCTGGAAGGGAATTGGGACGATTTATCCACGGTATCTCTAACCGGTGAATACCTGCTGACCGATCGCTTGACATTGCGCAGTGAAGTTCATGTGTTACGAAATCCCTACTATACCAACGACACCCGCTTTCAACTGGGTCTGAGAGTGCGAATATGAGGATTCGGATCGATAGAGTAATTGGATTTGGCCTGTTACTAACGGCCCTGTGGGCTCAGAATACGGATCGCCCGCTGGTGGTGACCTTTAATCATGACCTGCACGTGAATGAAATTGGCGTCCGGTGCACAAAATGCCATAATCCCAAAGTATTGAAAACCAGCGAAAGTTCCGCCGATCGAATTCTGCCTACGGAAAAGCGCTGTATGAAATGTCATAAAACCTGGAAAGAAGATGGCGAATGCGAAACCTGCCATTTGGGTGATGAACCGTACCGGACTTTCGCACCGGTGACGCGCAGCTTCAAGTTTTCCCATAAATTGCACTATATTGATCAGAAACTGACCTGTGAACAATGCCACAGCGATATGGCCGATGTTGAAAATCGTCCGCCGATTCCCAAAATGGCCGATTGTCTGAGCTGTCATCGGGAAAAACAGGGCCCGGAGAATTGCGATGCCTGTCATGATAATGTGGCTTTTCTGAGACCCCAAAATCATACCTCCGCCTGGATTACGGATCATGATATAGCGGCGCTTTCCGAATCGGCTGATTGTCAACTTTGTCATACGCAACTGACCTGTGACAATTGCCATAGCGGTTCCCGGCTGGGTCAGGATGATCTGTCCCGGATGAACCCGGCCCCGTCTTTTCGGAAAGACCTGATGAAAGGGAAGCTGTTACTGGAACGGAATCATGCGCTGGATTACGAATTTACCCATGGTTTGGATGCCACCACCAAAGCGCGGGATTGCCAGGTTTGTCACGAATACCAGGAATTTTGTTCGGACTGCCATCAGAATTCTGATGACCTGTTATTGAATAAACCCGATTTTCACGGAGGCAGCGACTGGGGGGCAGTGAAATACGGCAACAATACTGATTTTGCCGACAATATCACCGGAGGCCGCCATGCGGAAATGGCCCGTCGGGACATTGAACTCTGTGCGTCCTGTCATGATGTAGAGGGAGCCGATCCGTTATGTGTGCAATGTCATTCCGATCGCGATGGCGTTCAAAACACGGATCCCAAAACACATGCACCGAATTATATGCATGATACCCAGGGCGATTGGTGTACGGAACCGATCTCTATGTGCTTTGTCTGTCATCAACCGGAAACAACCAAAGGAGTGGGCTTTTGCGGTTATTGTCATCAGTAATCATCGGGACCGTGTTACTCTTTAGTCTGGTTCTTTACGGTTGCGTTGATATCAACTCGTCAATGACGGAATCCTTGCCCGACCGGGTAACCTATGTGGATCATATAAAGCCTATTTTCGATCGGCAATGTATCCGCTGTCATGGGGTGGATGAGATGATAAAGGATTTGGATTTGCGAAGCTATAGTTCAATTCACAGTTCCGATGATTTTCTTCCCGGTGACGCAAATTCGTTTGCCTTATTAAAATTAAAACCAGCGGACGTATCGATCAGATCCATGTACATTTACCTTAATGATGTTCGACAATATGACCTCATCTATCAATGGATCGTCGTGGATAGTTTAGCCGAGGAATAAAACCATGTTATACTCAAAATCTGCGGAATATGCAATCCAGGCCATGATTTATCTGGCGGTAAACAATTCCGATGAACCGGTCCTGATCAGTGAAATCGCGGAAGCCTACAATATTCCCCAACCGTTTCTGGCAAAAATCGTTCAGACACTGGTCAAGTTTAATTTACTGAAAGCCGTTCGCGGTCGTCACGGCGGAATTATGCTGGCCAAGGATGCCCACGACATCCATGTTCAGCATATTATAGAAGCGATTGACGGTCCCGAACCGGATGAAGATATTTGTGTTATCGGATTGGATCCCTGTTCCAGCACCCAACCCTGTCCTTTTCATAATAAATGGACCCGGATTCGATCCGAAATATCATACATGTTAAACTCCGAGGATTTATCCGATCTGGCCGCCAAAGTACAGATCAAGCACCACAATATGATGCGGGATAAAGAACTCACCTCAAATTCTTCAATTTAACCGGATACCTGCACTTAATAGCGTTTAAAGAAGAAAAACCTGTGTGTCCGGTTCCCTTAGATCATGTCCGGATTGCAGGCGGAATCGAACCTTACTAAAATTGAACAGCCGTGATTGTGTTCGCTATAGCGGGATAAAATACCGCGAAAACAAGAGTTTAAAGTCTTGTTTGATGTGAGCTGTTACTATTAATTTTTGCGGTCATCTGTGGGGGAGTATAAAACAATAGGTGCCATGACGCCGCTGGCGTCCGAAAAATGCGGGGGTATTTGTCCGCATTTTTTTTGTTTTGAGGTTGTGGGGTAAGCAACATTTCCATAATAAAAACAAACCAGATTAACCTTTGAGGGGGTATCGATGATGGTAGATACTGAAAAGCCTGTTCAATCTAAATCCAGGAGAACATTTATAGACAATCTCCTCGGTGTAAGCGTGATTGCCTGGTTGGGAACCTTGTTTTATCCATTAATAAAATATATGGTACCGCCCAAAGTGGCGAATATTTCAGTCAATCAGGTAGAGGCGGGATTGGTCGCGGAATTTCCCAATAATTCCGCTAAAATTGTTCGCTTCGGCCGGAAACCAGTGATTGTTATTCGAAAGAAAAACGGTGAATTCACTGCCCTGACAGCTACCTGCACGCATCTGGACTGCACGGTCCAGTATTTGCCGGATGCGGGAATTATCTGGTGTGCCTGTCATAACGGGAAATACGACATTAACGGCAATAATATATCCGGCCCACCCCCCAGACCTTTGACCCGCATGGTCGCCGAGGTACAAAATGACAAAGTGATTGTCATGAAGGGAGAAGTTGCCTGATGAAGATCATTGACTGGATTGACGAGCGCATCAGTCTGGAAGCGGCTCGGAAATTTGCCAAAAAGAAAGAGGTGCCGGTTTTCTATGGTACCGTCTGGTACTATCTTGGGGGTGTCGCTTTATTCCTTTTCATCATCCAGATATTTACCGGAATTATGTTAACCTTCTATTATCAGCCGGGAATTAATACTGCTTACGAAAGTGTGAAATTTATTGTCAGTAAAGTGAGTTTTGGCTGGCTGGTTCGTGAAATGCATAGTTGGTCGGCCAATCTGTTCATCCTGTTCATTTTCCTGCATATGTTTACCGTATTCTTTGCCAAAGCCTATCGTAAACCGCGGGAAATGACCTGGCTTTCCGGCATGCTCCTTTTATTTGTGGCCCTGGGATTCGGCTTTTCGGGCTATTTACTTCCGTGGAATGAATTATCCTATTTTGCCACGCGAGTCGGTACCGAAATAGCCGGTGCCTTACCTTTCGTCGGTGATTTTATCCTGAAGTTTCTCCGGGCAGGCGATGAAGTCAGCGGTGCGACGCTGACCCGGTTTTACGGTTTTCATGTGGCGGTTTTACCGCTGGTGGCCATCCTGATTCTCGGAGTGCATCTCATGCTGGTCCAGTTTCAGGGAATGAGCGTACCTCCTGAACTGGAACAAAAACCGGAAAAACGCCGGGGTTCCATTCCTTTCTTTCCCAATTTTGTGTTGCGCGATGTGACGGTTTGGTTGGTCGTATTCAACATTATTGCCCTGTTAGCCCTGTTTTTTCCCTGGGAACTGGGAAATAAAGCCGATCCGCTGGCGCCGGCTCCCGCCGGAATCAGGCCCGAATGGTACTTTATGTTCATGTTCCAGACCCTGAAACAAATCCCGGCCCATTTCCTGTTCATGGAAGGGGAACTGTTCGGGGTGCTGATCTTTATGATCGGCGGAGCCATCTGGATGCTGGTACCGTTTCTGGATAAACATGCCGGAGATCCGAATTTCAGTGATAAAAAATGGAATCGGGTAGGTATTTTTGCGGTTGCCTTTATTATTGTCATGACTGTCTGGGGGTACCTGGTATGAAACATGTACTTACAATTACTGTCCTGGTTTTCGGAACCTTGTTATCCGGTGATGTTCTCCGGAAAGATGCCTGTTACGCATGCCATTTAGCGGTGGATGAAGACCGGGATGAAGATGCCCGGATTATGACGCATATCGATGAGGATATCCATTTGCAGGTAGGACTGAGCTGTGCCGATTGTCACGGCGGCGATCCCACGGCTTTCGATGATCCCGATGCCGCTATGTGGGATAATGATACATTTATCGGCGCCGTCCCCCGGGAAGATCAGCCGGACGTTTGCGGAAAATGTCATACGGACCCCAATTTCATGCGCCAGTACACGGCCTCGGTACGAACTGATGAAATTCAACAATACTGGACCAGTCAACACGGTAAATTGCTGAAAGAGGGCAATTCGAAAGTGGCCGTGTGTACCAGTTGTCACGGAGTCCACGGTATCTTTCCCAAAGATGATCCCCGTTCACCGGTGTATCCGACGCACGTGCCGGAAACCTGTAATTCCTGCCACGGAAATGCGGATTACATGGCAGAATTCAATATCCCGACGGATCAGTTTGAAAAGTATCAGACTTCCGTTCACGGAAAGGCGCTATTGGAAGAAAATGATATCGGAGCTCCGGCCTGTAATGACTGTCATGGAAACCATGGTGCGTTGCCGCCGGATGTGGTAACCATCGCCGACATTTGTGGGACCTGCCACGTAAATAACCGAAAACTTTTCATTTCCAGTCACCTGAACTATGACATGCTGGAAATGGGCGCGAAACAATGTATTGAATGCCATGGCAATCATGGGATTCAACATCCCACGGATGATTTGCTGAAAGTCGGAACGCAGAAATTTGTCTGCCAGTCCTGCCATGAACAGCATGGTGATAAAGCGGCGATTCTGGCCACCCAAATGGATAGCGTGATCGACAGTTTATCCGTGCGCTATGAACGGGCACAGAAAAAGATAGAACATGCGGAACAACTGGGAATGGAAGTCAGTGATTTGTATGCTGATCTGGATGACTCCCGTCGCGCGTTGATTCAGACACGAACCAGCATCCACAGTTTTAATTTCGCTACGGTTCAAAAAACCGCTGAACCCGGATTCAAGGCTACCGCCAATGCCTTGGAAGGTGCCCAGGGAGCCTTGGCGGAATATAACCAGCGAAGAGTCAATTTATTCATTATGATTATGGCCGCTTCGTTCCTGGTGATTATGTTGATCTTTAAAATAAAGAATATGCAGAAAAAATCCTGATGATTATGCCCGGTTTTCGGATTTATCCGGAAACCGGGCGCTATTATCAGTATATTCAGGTTTAATTGTTTTCTCGCCGGTTCCGTTTCCCGGTAACCGGTCTTATTCTTTCAGGAATCGATTCCGTATTTCCATATCAAAGGTTATCGGCGTATAGTCGAAAGTCGCTAATAAGTGTTGATGATCTTCCGGTACCTTCGTCGCCAGATCGGCGGGGAAATTATTTAACAGCTTTACACTCCAGTAAATAAATCGGATAAACGGATGAAACGGCAGGGTCAATACGGCCGCAATCTTCACGATAATCAGAGGAATCACTCTATATTTTATCTCCCTGTTGATAATCGTCGAAATCCGTTCCACCGCTTCCGGAAACGAAAGGGCTTCCGGTCCGGTCACTCTGAATCGCCTGCCGCTTAAATCGGTTCTCAGGACGGCCTGGGCCGTTATTTCGCCAATGTCTTCCGGTGAAACGGTCGGAATCGGATTCTTTCCACCGCCCGGGACAGACATTGTATCATTGTTTATAAATGAGAAAAATAATTCGAAGGAAGGCGCAGCGCCTATGATGGTCCAGTCAAATCGGGAGCTTTTGATTCGCTTCTCAATTTCCAGTTTAATTTCCCCGAATTTTACCATCTTTAGTTCCCGCAACAGGTCTTCCCGGAGATCATACCCCGAAACATAGACCAGGCGGTCAATCCTTGCCTTTTGCGCTTCATCCAGAATCATCAAAACAGCGTCACGTTCGATCGATTTCATTTTTCTTATCAATTTCCGATTCATGGCTGACAGGCAGATGATGATTGCCTTGACTCCGGCTAACGATTGGACAATCCGTTCCCGGCGGGTTACATCGCCCTCAAGGATGTCCACATTTTCTCCCAGGAGACGTCTGGCCTTCCGGGAATCGCGGCTTAGCACCCTGACTTTTTCCTGTTTATCCAGCAGTTTGCTGACAATCCTGCATCCATAATGTCCGGTGCCGCCGAAAACAACGATGGGTCTTTGATCAACGTTCATTTATTCCGCTCATTCTGATTTGGAGTAAATCCAGGCTCCGGATCGGGAGTGTGTACATTATCAATATCCTAGACCGGAATATCCTCCGTGCCTACCAGGGAACTATTTCACCTTTATAATCGATAAACGAACCGTTGTCTTCCGGTCCTAATCCCTGAATGACCTGTAACATTCCCTGGACGCTTTCCTGCGGACTCAGCGGCGCCTGATGTCCGGTCATATCAGTCCGGACCGAACCGGGATGCATCAGAATAAAGGTGAAACCCTGAGAAGCAAATTCAATCGATAAATTTTTTGTGAGCATATTTAACGCCGCTTTACTGGCCCGGTAACCGTAACAAGTGCCCTGCACGTTTTGAGATATACTTCCTGATTTGCTGCTGAGATTAATCACCAGCTTTCGTTTCCCCCGCCGCAGGAAGGGTAACAACGCTTGAACGACCTGAAGGGTGCCGATACAATTGACCTGAAAATGCCGGTTTATATCCCCCATTTTCAGGGAATCGAATTTGTCATCGACAATACCGATTCCCGCATTGTTAATCAGAACATCGACAGGAGTTTTGTTCAATCGACCGGTAAACCGGTCAATACTGGCCGGATTAGTAATATCCAGCGCTTCAAGACGAACTTTGAGCTTCCGTAGTTCAACGGCCTCTTGCGGACTCCGGGCGGTGGCAATAGTATTTGCGTGATGTTTCTGAAGCTGGCGAACCAATTCAAAACCGATGCCGCGATTCGCGCCGGTGACAACAAAAGTAAATCCGGATAACGTATTTTCAATGTTTTGCATAAAACACCGGGGTTATCGTGCCCTGATCTGCCATTCTCATATTATTGAACGGGCCGGTTTTTCTTCAACCATAGCAATACAATGATGGCCACAATCAGCACACCCGTTCTGACCAGGCTTGCCTCCATACCGAATTCACCGCCGCTTATCCAGTGGGAGCCGGACGATTTCGACACCAACAGGGTCGTGCCTTCCAAGCCCATACCGGTGACTGAAATACCGGAGTTCGGCAGACCGGCGATAAAGAACTGGGCGAAGTTCCAACCGGCGTGCCAGCCGATGGGAAACCAGAGCGAGCGTAACCATACCAGGCTCAATGCATAGGTAACAGCCGAGAGCATAATGTTAATCGCCCCCAATAATTCGGCATTCGGATTGAACAGATGCATTCCGCCGAACAGCAATGCGGTGACAATGATTGCCGGAGCGACACCCCAGCCCTGTTTGATATTCTGAAACCAATAGCCACGATTCAAAACTTCTTCCACAATCGGTCCCAGAACAGAGGAGGCGAACAACCATCCCAGGGCCATCAGAACCGTACCGGCAGGCACCCGCGCCAGTCCCCACGACGGCTGGATCACGCCGACGGCAACCATACTGCCAAACACCACCAGCATTTCACCCAAACCCACCGCCAGTCCGCCGGCCAGGTATTTCCCTTGCTTTCGGGAAAACACTAACCACATATCCGGCAGTCGTTTTCGCTCCAGCCAGCGCCATGCCGACAGAATGAGGACGAGATTGACGCTTAACAAAATAATGATACCGACGATTTTCCCTTCCGGGCTGATTGTGCTTAGCGTTTTTCCGTGAAAATCGATGTCCAGCCAGTGCAGAACATCGACCAGGAATACAAGCGCAAGCCAACCGACGATGTTTCCCAGAATACCTGCCAGTAAAACAAGTTGTAGAATCAGGACCCGTACAACCGGCCAGATTCTCTCCGATAGAAATGATTTTCGTAGAGTCATATTATCCTGATAAGGAATCATACCGGGATCGGTGTGCTGCCCTCATGAGTGTGGCACCACGGGAATCCCCCTGAAAAAGAAGCGGAACGGTTTGCTTACTACCATTCTATCCAGATGGTAATAAATTTTCGCTCCAAATTCATGTTCGTGCCGTCTGCTCCCGAAACTTCCCGATCGACGAAGCCTTGCCGTAGTCGGTTGGTGTGGCGCATGGTTGGACGACATTTATGGGAAAACATTATTTGTGTAATAGTCTCTTTTGCAATAAATCCTGAAGACTTCGTTTTCCATCCGGAATTCACGGCGTCGTGAGCTCATGAGTTCGCTTTTTCCATTCATCGACATTCACGCCCTTAATTAGAAGCCAGAGCAGCAGCGCCAATTCCGATATATGGGTAACCACGAGGAAGGGGTTATTCCATAGCGTCTGCCCTGACTGCGCAAACAGAAACGCCTGTACGAAGAGCACCAGATATCCAAGACCTCCGAACATCAGCAAGGCGCCTAGAAACCGGGGGAGGAAGCCGGACTTGAAGACCAGGAACCCCAGAGGAAATAACCACAGACCGAAAAATATTCCGGCGATGAGGCTTCCGAATCGACTCAGGTTTAGAAACAACCCGACCTGTTCGTGCAGCTGGTCCGATGCCGACAGCAAGACGGCAAACTGATTGACTTGATTGAGCATGTAGATGGGGACCGATGCCATGACGAGCCCGAGCATGATTTTCGCACGATTCCTGTCGACAGGTCCCAGGAGCCGGTAAAGTAGCATCGCATAATATAACCAGACGACCATCATGACCAGACCACTGACGATTTCGAGGCGATACAGAAATTCAGATGCCGCGATGTTGTTCGACGTCGTGATAATATCGCCGCGCACAACAAGACGCGATGCAACGACGTTCGCAAATGATCCGCTCGCGAGCATGACCACGCCGACGAGCCCGGCGACCCGCGCATGAACGAGCGGCGAGCCTCCAATAAGTCCTGAGTTCCTTATATCTGAAGTCATTGCAAACCTCCGGTGTAGCGCAATGTTGGTTTTATTGAATTATTTGCCTACTTAATGAGAATCATTTTCTTTGTTAAAATATTGCCATTCATTTCAATAACAACAATATACTCTCCACTTGACGCAAATTCTCCATTTTGAGTTTTGCCATTCCATTGGATTGTATGTGAACCGGATTTTTTAAATCCATTATATAATTCTTGAACTTGTTTCCCAAGGAGATCGTATACTTTTAATTTTACATCCCCATCTTGATGTAAAGTAAAATCTATGTTGGTCACAGGGTTAAATGGATTGGGATAATTTTGATCCAACTCAAATGCTTTTGGTAGAAAATCAGATTGTCCGGACACGCTAAGAAAAGGTGATAAATCAATACTTTGGACTACCCGATAGTATTGGTAAACGCCATCGAGTTTGGAGTTACCGGCAATAATGTATAGCTTATCGCCGGATATGGCCAATGATGTGTGTCTTCGCCCGATGATATTTGATGAATATTCGGTCCAACTACCATCAGCAATATTATAAACCCAAAGCCTGTCAAGTACACCGTAATCACCAATAACAAAAATGAGACCATTATACGCAGCCATTTTATGAGCACTTACTGAACTTGGAGCTACACCGATTTGAGTCCATGTATCCGCATTGATATCATACTCAAATACCTCATCATGAACACCACCATCATATCCACCTATTACATAAATTTTCCCATCATAATAAACGGCTTCAGTCTCAGTAGCTATCGGCAAGGATGCACCGGATGTCCAGGTGTTGGTATTTATGTCATAAATATCTAATCGATCTGAATACCCGGTACTTGATTCTCCTCCTACCAGATATATTTTTCCATTATACACTGCAGATCCTCCCGCTCGTCTTGGATATGGAAGCGGTGTGCCGTAAGTAATCGTACCGGTAGACGGATCAAAAATCTCAACATCTTCGACTAAATATTGTGTGTATTGTTCAGAGCCAATACCACCGAAAATATAAATTTTCCCATTGTAGCTTTCCGCATTAAAATATCTTCTAAAGATGATTTTTGTAGTATCAACTCTCCAATAACCGTTATCAGGGGCCTTATATTCCATAAATGAGTAATCTTCATAGTCATACCCAAACGGTATTCCATACCGTAAAAGCCCACCAAAATGCCATAACGTATCATTGACCACTACCGTTCGTTGACCATATGTCCCAAAATGAACAGACGGCTCCCAATTCAAATCTAATGTATCTACGGATTGACCTTTGATAAAACCAAAAAAGAATACAGTTAATACTAAGGCAACGACATTCTTTTTATTCATGATATTTCCTTGTCTTTGGTTTTTTATTAAAATCTAACGATATCTATGTTCCTCGTTGCCGAGAGACCGGCCTAGGTCCGGACTTTGGCGGGCAGGCAAAACAATGGTAATGTTTTGTAGTAAAAAATCCTGAACCAGCCAAGCGGGACAAACATGAAGATAGGTTTACGGTCATTAGCGGATAAGCGCGGATAAGCGTGAATTTATTCGTGGAAAAATAGTCATCGGAATTGATCCGGCCAAGGATAAACATCTAGTGTGTATCATGAATGCCGATGGCATTCCGACCGGAAAGTGTTTTCATTCCGGAACAATTACGACGGTTTTTACACATCATTATGGTATCAACTGAATCAATACCGGCCCTCCGTTGAGCGGATCAGAATGTTTATCCCGATATGGAGAAAACCACCCCGATGAATATCGAGGGTGGATGAATCCTTTTCAATCATCCTGGGATCGGGATGTCGCTATCCTGCGCTAAAGCTTCGGTGGACACACCTTCATTCTTCGCCAGCCAGCCTCACTCCGTGAGTGGCCGGCAGGGGAGCCGGCGGGTCTGCACGACGAAGTGTGTTTTGGTACGCACGCGTGGGGCTCGATTTAACACCGCTCGGATTATTAGGATGCACAGTCCATGCAACACCTTTAAAAGAGTTTTTTACTCCGAACCTTATTACTTGGTTTTACGGCACAACTTTTCAACAATCTGCGTTTATGCAATTGTCAGGCGGTGCTTTTGGTTTAGCTCTACAAAGCCCATTTTCCAACATCAGCTGGATGACTTCGTCATAAGTTAGTGCATTCTCAATTTCACAGGATTTAGGAAAATAGCTAGAGCCATATGTCATACCTGGAACCAAATTGGCTTCAATAAAAAAACAATCGCCTGCTTTATTAGCCTTAATATCTATTCTACCAAAGTCCCTCACACCTAAAGTCAGGAACGAATTTATAGCAAGTTTTATCACTTCGTGTTTCATTCCACCATCTTCAACTAATTTCAGCTCTTCCGAATCATCATTTTTTACCTTTTTCCCTAGAATTCTAAGTCCATATTTTGATTCTGGCGGGAGAATTTCGATAGGCGATATTATTAGTTCGTTGTTTGGTGTATTTATTACCGAGACGGTAAACTCACGCCCATCCAAATATTCTTCGACCAAAGCAGGAGCACTAAATGTGCTATATAACGACAATACTTTACTTTCAAACCCCGAAAAATTTGTCACGAAAGAGAAATCATCAATTCCATTTCCGTTTGCCGCATCTGTCGGTTTTAAAAATAACGGGAATTTAATCGGAAGTTCACTTGCATATCGGTACTGATCGGGAATTGCCGTAAAATATCTGGCAGTTTTAATACCTTTATTTGCTAAATATAATTTCGCACTAGTTTTATTGGAATCAAACCTCAACACATCTCTTGATGAGCCGGTGAAATTAATTCCATGCTTGGAAAAATATTCACTCAGCCAAATACTATTTCTATTTTGAAGTGGAATATATTTTACAGCTAAAACAACCAAATCCGGATTTCTCTTGACAATACCCTCCAGGTCTCGTTTAGACTTGCATATGTTTAATTTAACATCATACCCTATCCTTTCGATAGAATCAAATACACTATTGCAAGCCTTGAGAGTTCCAAATCCGGTTTCCTTCATGTCCTCATTTTGTGTCGTTACTATTTCGATTTTCAATACGTGTATCCTTGGTGATATTCAATATTTTGGTCGCATTTTTACACACCTACAGAACTTACCGGCGTGATGCATTTTACCTTCAAAACTTCTGTTAGAAAAATTACACTCAATTTATCCCGATGTGGAGAAAACCACCCCGATAGTTATTGTTGTGAATGAATCCTTTTCGATCATCCCCCTGATTAATCGGGGGGATGTCGTCTTTATGGGCGTACTTTGTCAGGTATCGCGGAATTTTCCTGTAGGGCTCCATCTCCAAAACGTTAAATTCACGTTACCAGTCCATCACAACCGTCCCCAATTTACCCGGGGTCCGGTGCATTGTTATACGTTTTCTTTGGGTGCCAGCCGGCGTGTGTGACTTACCGTTTTCATTGAATTTTCCGTTCCAAACTTCAAAACCACTTGTCAGGCGTAGATTAACGCTTCATAGCGCCGGACAGTCCCCCGCATTTACGGGGTCCGGTACAGCGCATGTAAGGAGGGTCACCTCTTTGATAATTCACTCACTACTGGCAATAGTCTCACTTATTTTATTTACTATTGAATCTAATATTGCCGGATAATCGATGATGGGCGATTCAGTACAGTTATAAACAGATACTGTTACTGAATGTGTAATATCATTTTCATCTAGTGTGATTGTTAATGGATTGGCCGGAGGATAATCAATTTTCAAATCCACACATATTGAATCATTGTCAGCACAGTCATATACATCATTTAGATCCATAAATCCATTATCCATTATATATTGGTACAGGTTATTAACCTCCCTTTCATTTGTGTATCTAACCTGTGTTACATCATCGGTATATAAAGATGTAGTATTTATTACCACCTTACCACTATTACTAATAATAGTTTCGGTAAAGGTGGGATTGATTCCGCCAGTAAAGCCCCCGCCTGAGTATACAATAGTAAATGAATCATCTTTTTGATCAGTACAACTTGAGATTATTGTTAATGAGAATAGCAGAATAATTCCATTAAAAGTATTCATTTTTGCTCTTTTCATCGAATAGACCTCTAACGGTTAACTCACCTGCCTACGGCATGTTTGCTCAGAGTATTTGCCCACTCCAGACTTGGCTTGCGAGGCCCGCGTTACCCACCGCGGCGGAGTCGCAGGTAAGGTGCAGCGTTGGTTGGGCAGTGCATGCATCTTTTGAAGCGCTTTTTTCACATACGTCCTCTCACACATGGGAAGGCTGCGCTTCTGCTCGCTGTTTGATTAGCCGGAGCCACTCCTTACGGATTATGCTGCTGAATGGACCAATAAGCAGCCAATACAGCCGAAAATGGCGTCGGCTTGTATTATCCAGGCAATGCACCCGCGTCTCCGTCGTGACGCGAACACTTCCATCATCCTGAGGAATGAATGTCATGTTCCCGGCCGCTTTGGCAAAGCCTGGCCGGTCGAACTTGACAAAAGCATCGGCGTTGATAGACTGAATCTGGGCAGAAGGAGTCCAGAAGCGACCGATCAACCCAAAGACAATTTCTTGCGAGGGTTTATCCGCGAGGAGAACAAACCCCCATTTCAACATGCCATCAAGGGTCAGGTTGTATTCTGGGAGGCCGCGCAAAGAGTAAAGCCAACGGACTATCCGGGAATCGCGCATGTCTAGAAAGCGTGTGACCGAATACGCTCTCCCGATAGGTGCACGAATGTCGATTTGGTGCCGTGCGTTTACATCGTAGTGTGGCAAGAACTGATCGATTAACATGAGGTGCTTACTCTAGTGGCTTGAGATTAATGGTGACGCCGCCCAACGGCTAATCTCACCAGCGCGTGGGTTTCTTCCAATTAACATTTTTCCTGGTTTGAATTTCATTATTAGTAAATCCTCATTTTCACCTGTCCTACGAAGCTTCAGTGTAGTAGGATGCCGCCTGCCACGCGAAGCCCTGGCGTAGGCTGGCCAGCCCCTCACAGCTTGCCCCGATTTAATCGGTGTCCGGTATAGTGCATGTTAGGGGTTTGTTATTTTGATTGAGTTTAGAATTTTCTCTTCCATATTAATGAAATGATCAATAGGTGGATAATTTGTCGAAAATTCAAACTTATATGAATTTTCTTTACTATTAATAAATAGATAAAATCCTCTTGAACTAAAGTAGTTATTATCTTTCATCCTATAAGTAACATAGACATTTTCTAAATCATTTTCAGATAATTCTAATATTTCAAATTTTTCATAATTTGCCAATGAGTTGTTTTTTTCGATATTCATCGCTTTTCGTATTTCATCCAGTGGGACAATATCGTTAACGGACACAGAAATAAACAGGAATTGCTCATTCCTTTCTATTGCAGCAAATAAAGCAATGTTTCTATTCAATTCAAGATATTTCAAGTCTTTGGGTACATAGATTTCAAAACCATATTTAGATTTATAAATATAATCCTCTTCTTTAATTGTGTTAGCCTTCTCTAACCTTGAAACCATTTCCTCCATAGTAGGTACTCTATTTTCTATTGCGCGTGGAATTTGTCTAAAACCTGTAATAATAAGTAAAATAATAAAATATGAACCCCAGTATAGTATCAATACAAGACACATTTTTAAGAAATTAGAAAAACCGCCACTTTCTCTTCGCCTTATTTCACGTCTCAGGTCATAATCTTTAAATCCTTTTTTGATTAGTTTTTCTCTTAATTTGGCTCTCTTTTTATTAAGAGATTCCTCACAAAAATGATCTACGGTAAATCCGCATCCTAGCGACACAAGTAAAGCAAACACATACCATATTTGTTGAAAAAGAACTGTTAATAATAGGACAATAGTTAACAACAAAATACCTAACCAATATCTTCCGCAAATAAAGAAGTAACCTGGTCCCTGTAAAAATCCAAATAAGTTCCAATTGTAATTGATATCTTTCAGATTCATTAACTAACCCCTAACGGCACAGTTTACCGGCGCGCGGGTTTCTGCCGATTAACATTTTGCCTGGTTTGAATTTCATTATTAGTAAATCCTCATTTTCACCTGTCCTACGAAGCTTCAGCGTAGTAGGATGCCGCCTGCCACGCGAAGCCTTGGCGTAGTGTGGTAAACGTTTCACATCCGGCTGAACGGGGGGTAGGTCTAGTACGCATTTAATAAAAAATCCAGAGATCGGGCTCATTACGAATATCATTAATTGTACGTTTTAAATTTATTAAAGCTATTCTCAAATCGGTCCCCATTGTTATTGTAAATACAAGTGTTGCTCTGACTTGGCCATGGGCGACAAGTGATAGTTCTGGACCGTTGAGTAAACTTCGGACGTCAACCTGTACATCCAACCATCCCGTACCGGCAACCGGATCACCGGAAAATGCAAAGAGTGTTGGCTCACCGGTTGTGGGATCAATCATAGGCTGACCCGTATTGGATAATCCTTTTAGGGCAAAGAGGATCTGTTCAGGGGAATCAAAGCCATACTCTCCAAAATCAGAATCGATGTAGTTGTTCTTTCGCATGATACGATGGCTAGTGACCAATTGTCCGGGGTCCGTAA
Organism: FCB group bacterium; assembly: GCA_013152835.1. Taxonomy (GTDB): domain Bacteria; phylum Fidelibacterota; class Marinisomatia; order Marinisomatales; family J089; genus J089. The sequence goes on along the minus strand of JAADFQ010000074.1, from coordinate 4,668 downwards.
TTCCATTCACTTCAAGAAATGTAAACCCACAGACAAAAGTACTGCCCGTGTCGGACGGAATATACGTATAGGTAAGTGCTTGCGATGAATCATACCCAGTAGAATTGCTGCCTGACGAACCACCGGAAAAAGATAAATCTGTATCAGAATAAAATCCAATGCGAATCCCGTTAATATCGGTATCTGCCGTGTTTCGAAGGGTATAACTTATAAATATAGTGCTCCGAAGATCATCACGTTCATATGCCCATACGGTCTGTGTATAGGTCATATTTGGGATGGGAGAGGCCAGAATGCTGGTTTCCACCAGCGTATCGGCTTTCAGTGCCGACCATAGCATTAAATCTCCAATTAAAAAAGGACCTCCATTTTGCGTTACAGGAAATCCCTTGTCGATTGGCCAATAAACAGAATCTGGATTAATATAAGCGGGAACAATGCGATACACCCCAAATCTTCCATCCGGCCAATGACTGGTATAATTGCTCTTTTGTCTCGTCCCTACCCAGGTAATATTCGCTGACGGGCTATAAGGATCGTCGTGACCGACCCATAAACCGGAAAAATAAGTATGATAGGCTATTGTAGCACCATTTGCTCCCCGTAGAATACCTTCTCGAAGTTGGCCTGCGGTATCGACCTGAATTGAGATATCATTCACATCTAACCAAGCAAAGGTAGAGGGTGAAAGGTTATGTAACGTTGTATCATCGACTGCCGTAGTATCATCAAAATTTTCATCAATGATTGAGTTATCGACTTCCTCGATACAACCTATGATGAACACTATCGCAAGGGATGCATAAATTGGTTTATTCAGTGAATATAAACCTTCCATTAACATAGACCTAACAGGAGAGCTCACCGGTGTGTGGGATTTTACCAATTAACATTTTGACGGGTTTTGACTTCATTTTACCTCCAAACTCAAGTTTGATGCCACCTGACAGCCAAAGCCTTGGCGTAGGCTGGCCAGCGTTTCGTGTCCGGTGCAGCGCAATGTTAGGCAATATTTAGAAAACAAAACTACAACCTATAAATTGTATAAATTTGTTTTGCGAAACATGAGAATAAACAACAAATGGATTTTCTGTTTCAGGATCACTTAATGCATATACAATATCGTGATTAAATGGGTTTAAATAGTATTGAACTCCAATCTGAAGTTCAACTTTCTTATGAAAAATATATTTGAAGCCCATTTCTAAATTAAAGAAATATTTGTCAATTTTTGTTCTGACTTTTTTAGTTATCTCTTCATTGTAACCATGTGGACTTAGGTAATATGTCCTAGTTTCAATTAATTCAATTTTACTCTTAATACCATTCACACTGATAAAAGATAAAAACACATTTCCTAATGGATATTCAAATCCAGTTGAAAGACCGATATCATTTTGGTTGAATGCATAGTTTTTTAATTGGATAGAGCTATCATTATTAACTAGTGGAGAATAATAACTAGTACTAACCTTTAATGAAATAATATTCCTTATTTTTCCATCTATTCTCATTGTTGCACGCAAACCGTATTTATTTACAATATTGTTTTGAGTAAAATATGGATGATTTTCGTCTTTGTATTGGTACAAAATAGGTTCTGGTTCCTCGGCAATGATCTTGGAGAATTCAATAATTGGTTCTAATAAATAATCCACATTATCATTTGCTTTAATAACTGTAATACAAACAATACCTAATATTATACTATTTAATTTCATGTATTGCCTAGCGATGTGCTGAGGTGCGTGAAAATGATGACAACACGACGTTCCCTCTGTTGATTTGCATCCGCTGAACCCCGAAACCTTAAATTCACACCAAAGATATTCACGTCACCTCCAGCAAGGGTTATACCAAGGCTATTCACCTATTGAGTATGATTTTAAAATCCAATTTTTATTTTGCATCATTCCATAATGGATGTTCATGTAATGAAATTCATACTTAACTATACCAATTGATGATTTAATATAATAGTTATCTACTAACCCTGCTTCACCTTCACAAATAAATTTATGCTCAACATTATAAATACCTTTAATCGTACCAAAAGATAAATTCAGAGTATCTTGTCTAACTACTCTGTACTCATTGCAGGGGTCAAATTGCCATTCGTTGTTTACTTGTAAAGGGAATATAAAAATTTTATTTGTTGAAAGAACATTTTTATCATTGTAAAAAAATACCGTATCATTTGAAGATGAAATATACAATGTATCCAAAATGCTATTTTTAAATTTGTATTGCCAAAGAAATGCTTTCTTACCATTGTCCAGGGACGTGCTTTTTATGACTATTATTTCCAATATGCCATTATTTACTACGATACTATCATCAAAATTAGTGTAGTATGTAGTGTCGGTTACATTGTATTTCCACTGTGAACCTATCGTCATCGGGAATTCATAATTTTCATTGTATGGGGCAAGTGGCTGTTCCTTTTGACAGGAGAATAAAATTAATCCGGTTATTACTAAAATAATAAACTTCATCTTTCTTGTTTCCATCTTGTTTCTAAAATATTTACCCGTTGTGCAAATTAAATGAGCGCATTTTTAACATGGTTCAGTGGCCTATTGTTGATGAATTTGTTGATGTACTGTAAGAGGGTAAAAGCAGTTATCTTCGAAAGGATTCTGGTAGCAAGCCCTTGAAAAGTTTTCGCGCGTGATGCGTTTTATTGTTAAAACTGTGGTGAACAATGTATCAATTGTTGTGGAATCTACTTCCTGGGTCATCAAGATGTTAAGATACCTTGTATCATCATTTTCATATTCCGCTTTTTCATTATCCTCACACCCACAAATCATGATGATCAATGATATGATGTAGAGCTTATGGAGTCTCATTCTGTTCAACCAGCAACGACACGATTAACTTCTTTTCGTCAAATGATTTATTGGTCAAATCATATGATTCGGTTTCAAAACCGATTTTATGTTTTGAGAAGTATATCAGATTCCATACGGAACCGGTTACCAATCCTACAGTAGCACCTCCCAACCAATAGAACATATTGAATTCAGAGAAGCTCTCATCCTCCGTAAATAATCTCAATGCCAGGTATCCTATACCCGTACCAATTAAAGTCCCGCAATAGCCTCCGGCGGTGGCACCTGCCAGTCCCCTAATAATACTAAATTTTGCAGGCTGTAAACCAAACTTGGAAAACGTATTATTATGTTTACTGATAACTTTCAGATCATTGATATGGATAGTGTGATAATCCGTGGTATAGGATATTTTTCCTTGTTGTCCCATTGTGCCGTTGACACGTTTGAATTTTATAGTTGTGTCGGTTTTAGAGCTATAGGTTAAGTTTTCGAATTGCTCACCGTTCAATGTTTCAAGATAATATTTTTGTGCCGATATACAGGACATAAACAAGAAGTAATATACGGGGACAGTAATGATTTTTATTTGACTTTTCATTTATTGCCCTTTAGCGGGAAAAGTAACCGGCGCGTGGGTTATTACCGATTAACATTTTACCTGGTTTGAATTTCATTATTAGTAAATCCTCATTTTCACCTGTCCTACGAAACTTCAGCGTAGTAGGATGCCGCCTACCAGCCGAAGCCCTGGCGTAGGCTGGCCAGCCCACCAGATTTAATCGAGGACCAGTGCAGCGTATTGTTAGGTATATTTTGCATTTTTAGGCTAATATTATTTTAACAATATTAATTTTTGATTATCAACCTTTGAACCTGCTATTAGTTGTAGGAAGTATATACCACTTGATAAACCGGTAGCATCCCATTGAATTGCATAGTTGTTTGGATCAACGATATCTTCAAAAATAGTTAAAATGTGTCTACCGCTGACATCATATATTTTGAGAGATACTTTTTCGGTGTTGGCAATATAGAATCTTATTGTAGTTACGGGATTAAAGGGATTAGGATAGGTCGGGTAAAGTTTAAAAGTACTAGGGATTGTGATTTCATTATCGATATCAACGAATTCACCATATGTAATGCCATCAATCTCTGCTGCCACTAATTCTGATATCAAGGTATATGTTGTAAGTGTGTTATGAAGTTCTATGCGAATTGGTCCGATTCCTTCAAATAGTTGATAATCAATATGTACCCCTTGCAATGAGTTTTGCTGGTAAAAGTGTGTTTCTCTATACAAAGTAAAATGATTCAAAGAATCAATACCGGTTAAAAAATGAGAAATAAAAGTACAAGAAGAATTTAAAACGGTATCACCAATTTCTATCTGTGGATTTAACCACAAACATTCATTTTCGGTAAATAACTCACCGGTTAAGGTATCCTTTCTCAGAATTAGAGTACCAATACCATCTTGACCAGGAAGATTATTGATTTCAAAATATAGTTCACCATATTCTGTATACTCAGCGACAATGGAAAATTCATGAATAGTTGTATCAGAAGTAATAGTTGTGTCGGAATAACTCCGATACTGATGGTACTGCCACGAGTTTCCGAGTTTAAATGGGAAGTAATCAGCAGCTATTGATATGTTAACATTTATGAACACAAAAACGCTATAGTAGATTGCCTTTTTCATTTTATCCCGATATGGAGAAAACCACCCCGATAGCTATCGGGGTGGATGAATCCTTTTCTATCATCCCGGGATCGGGATGTCGCCCTTATGGGCGTGCTTTGCTAGGTACCACGGGATTTTCCCGTG
>JAADFQ010000073.1:5788-6112 GCA_013152835.1 FCB group bacterium | reverse complement strand
GATGCGATCAGGGGCGCCAGACTCCGGCGCTTTTTTCCACCGCCGTCGGGAAGCTGATCCTCCCGTACCAGGCGCACCGTTTCCACGCCCAGGTAGCGTGCCAATCGGGGACTGTCTTCAATTTGTACCGGAAGAGGGAAGGACATCTCAATTCAATTCCCGCGATAAAATTCGGGCCGAATATCCGGAACCGATCATGAATTTCATCGATGGGCCGAAAAACGGTTCGGTCATGGCGCCCAGGAAATAGAGTCCGGAAACAGAACTCTGAAAGCGGGGGGAAATTCGGGGCCAGCCGCGGTAGGTTCTGATTTGCTGCTTCAA
>JAADFQ010000073.1:0-5711 GCA_013152835.1 FCB group bacterium | reverse complement strand
GGAAAACCAGCGCGACGACGGAGAGACTCCAAATACGGTTTGAAGTCGGGGGTAATCGTCGTAGCGGAAAATCGGGATAAACCGGATCGTAACAATTCCGGTGGCAAATATCGCAACATGGCTGGCAATTGCAGAATCAGATTAAAGATCGGTTTGGGCAGGTTTAGAGGTTCCGAGTAAAATACGGGTTGTTTCCGGGCCACCCATTCCACCTCATTATTCTGTTCCAGCAGAACGGCAATACTTTCTGCAGCGGATTGTCCGGCGCCGACAACCAGCACTTTTTGATTACGCAATTTTTGAATGCTTTGGGTCTCATAACTGTGCAGTACCCGGTTGGCAGAATGCAACTCACTGGGGATTTGAAGATGGTGAGCAATTCCGGTTGCCAGGATCACCTGGGAAGCGTCCACAACGCTGCCGTCCGTAAGTCGTGCCCTGAAGGATGACCTCTTCCGATCCAGTGATACAATATATTGGTTTTCAACCGGGAAACGGAATTGGGTCTGGCACCAGTCCAGGTATTGGCGATAGATCTTTACCGGAAGGCGACCAAAGAAATCGGAAATCGGTCGTTGGGTTGCGGCAGCAAAACGCTCAAATGAAAAGCGTTTCCCCGGAGCATGAATCACGGAGGTGGCATAATCGGATCGCAGAGCCATGAAATCAAAAGTGTGGTTGCGCCACAATTCCATGGGTTTTCCCACAATGAAAAACTCCTTCCCCTGTTGTTCCAGATAATTGGCCAGAGAAAGGCCGTAGGGCCCGGCTCCTACAATCAACGTTGAAGTATTCATTACCATTTTCCCACTTTCCGTCCGTGAATGGAATAGGCCGCTGCGACCAGCAATGATGCCACCACGGACCAGGGTAACATGGCGTTCATGAGTGCCCAACCTTCACCGAGGGAAAACGGGGCGTGATCCAGGGGCGGACCCAATTGGAAAAACAGAGCGAGTCCCAAACTCACAAATCCCAGACTGAACCATTGCCAGATTGTTAATCCCAGAAATCCGGTTCGGGGATATTCCCCGCGCAAGAATTCAATAAGAAGTCGTTTAAAACCATAGAGAACGAGATAGGTCGCCGTCAGGAGTCCCAGTGGTGCCGCCGGTCGGAATACGATAAGACTGATTAAGACCAGGTAAATTAATGTATTGGCTATCGCGGAATAGATTTGCGTAGGGAAGAGCGGGATCCCTTTTAAATGACGGTAGGTTCTCAACACTTTGGATTCGGGATGATGATACGTTACGGAAGGACCGGAGGTGCATTCCCGACCATGGCAACAGCCGTAGTTTAAACATCCGATACGACCGAAGGCCTGGGCGAGAGGCAGCCCGAGCACAATGGCATCAAAAACCTGTAAGGTATTCCAACCGGCAATCCGTGTAACGGTTAGAATCAAAAGACCGCCGCTTAGGAGTCCGCCCCAGAGGGCGAATCCGGGTACCCGGAGGAACCGGGCCAGGGTTACTTTCCCGGAAAAGAGGCGCGGCAGGTCCAGAAGCCGTGACATCAGATAAGCCCCGGTGGGGATTCCCAGACTCAGAGTCAGGGAAAGCCAGGCCAGATCGGCCACGGAAAGTCCGGCCTCCACATATCCCAGATAGAACCAGGAATGAAGGGCTGCCAGGAAAAAGCCTGAACCAATGAAGAGACCAAAGGTCGCCACCGTGAATGACTGCCCGCGAAACAGGGCAATAGGACCGAAATCGCCGCTGGGAGCGGTTTTCGTTTTTACGCCGGGAATCAGGGGTAATGGCGGAGCCGTTGACGTTGAAATTGTGATCTGTGTTTTCATAAGTCGTTTACTTGGTTGGTGTAATAAAATCTCCGGCGGAGAACCTGAAACTCTGAAAAATCAGGGTGTTGAAACGGTAAGCGATTTCAATCGGGTTTCCACCGGAGCGTTCGGTTGTCTACGAAAGGGTGATATCAAAGGACATTTCCACCTTGTCCAAAACCTTCATGGGACCCATTCCTACGAGCGGAAGTCCGAATTTGGTGGGCTGAATCAACGTTGTACCAATGGCATGTAATTCACCATCAACACGCTTTAATTCAACGGCCAAAGCGTGCGGCTGGTCGATACCATTAATGGTGAGTGTACCGTCAAGAGTAACGTTCCCCGGTTCCAGTGGCGCCGCTGTTTTGGCTCTGAAGAAGACATCCGGGAATTCCTTGCCGTTAAAGACGGAGGTCCGCATGTGTATGTTGCGCATCCCGATATTGGTGCTGAGGTTTTCCACCGGAATGACAACGGTAATGGATCGGATTCCATCGGCATCGGGATCGCTGACTTCAACGTTGAAAACCTGGGCGATTACCGGAAAAGTATGGGTCCGGGCATACCCGGTACCGCTGAGGAAGCCCTGACTCTGGGTTAAACTCAGTGCCGCTGCCAGCAAAACCGGCATTAAAACACTGCTTATAATAATGATATATTTTTTCATGATTTTTCCTTTTCGAATGATTGTTGGTTTAAAAGGTGTGAAAGACTAAGCCGGTTTGAGTGTGTTAAACTGTCGGCTGACTGACAAAAGGGGCTAAAGACAGGACTTTGATTCCTGATTGGGTTCAATTTAAACTATGCGGAAAGCTGAAAGGATGTTCTATGGCCCGAATTCCCATGATTGATGAATCGGCGGCTCCGCCGCAATTGAAATCGATATACACAACCATTGCCGGTAAACGGGGCGGGGTTGCGAATGTGTTGAAAATACATTCCCTTCTGCCGCAAACCATGGAAGATCATTTTAACCTGTATAAGACGCTGATGTTTGACTTGCGCGCGACCGGGATCCGGCGGCTACTCCTGGAAATGATTGCCGTGGTGGTGTCATCGGCGAATCAGTGTCAGTATTGCATCACCCACCATAGCGAACCGTTACGGCGCTTATTAAAAGATGATGAAACATTGGCTGCACTTCAACGCCGGGATTGGAAAAATCTGGAATCCAGATTGCCAAAAGAATCACTTGATCTTTTACGCCTGGCGGAAAAATTGACTCTAAGACCGGCGGCGGTACAGGATGCGGATATTGAGAACCTCCGTTTGCAGGGATATACAAACGAACAGATTCTCCAGGTTATCCTGGTAATTTGCTACTTTAATTTCGTCAATCGTTCGGTGCTGGCTTTTGGACTGGAGGTGGAGCCGGATTTTGAAGCCACCTGCCGCTGATTATACCATCCATAGAAATACGATCCGGCCAAAAATGACTATGGCGGTAAGAACACTCAGAATTGCCGGAATAATCAATTTCCTTTCCAGGCAAACCCGAGTGCTGATGGCTGCCAGCATACCGAACCCGAAACCGGGGTAGAACCGGGCGCCGACGGTTGGAGTATTCAGGATCAGGAGGGGTCCGTTAATAAAACGGAAGACAGTCAACACCAGGATTACCGTGAGTAACCATCCTGCAAAATTGGTCCAGGGTATACCATAATACCGTCCGGGTTTTTTCCATATCCAACGGCCTTCGTCCACAGCGATGGGGTCGAGGATCAGATCCAAAATTGTGACCAGGACCGCTGTCAGCAGGATAAAGTTCCAGGATAGGGTCAACGCTCCACCGTCGGTTGGCAGCCACAGTAGGGCTGTCCAGAAACCGGCATAAATCAATCCTGACCAGACCACCGGGAAACAGAGGGGTACGCCGCCGAAGGATGGCAGGGGGCAGGCCGTATTCGTGTAATGATATGACCCGAATATCCAGCCCCGGTTCACACCAAGATATTCCAGGATAAAGCTGAGGATAAATCCCAGGAATAATAAGGTGAGAAACGGAAAGAGCCCGAGCGTTTCCATTCCGTGAAAGCCGAACAGCAGTAAAAAGATCAGCATTTGAATAATACGGAGCCGCTCGGCGGCCGCATAACTCTTGGTTCGTTCCAGAAACCGGTAACCGAAAATCGCCGAAAGAATCAATGGAATCAGAATACTGAGAAAAATGGAATCGGGCATAGGGTTTACTCAAAAATAAAGTTAGTGGAAAAGCGTGATAGCCAGGGGCGCACCAATGGATAAAGCCACCGGGCACCTCCGATAAGCCGGTTGAATCGGCGGGGCGAACGAAGAAAACGCTGTTGTATTCGCAAGGAACGGGCTAATCCGGGAAGGATTTCCTGTTGAATTCGGTTAGAGTAGGCCTCAGAGAGTTGTTCGGCGGAAAACGCCCGTTCCCGGAATTGATTGATCACTTCCCCGGCAATTTTTCCTGAAAGGAGAGCGTTACGAATTCCTTCTCCACTGAGGGGATCCATGAACCCGGCGGCGTCGCCGGTTAACAGGACACCGGGATACGCTACAGGAGACGGGTGTTTGACAATAAACCAGTAAGCGCCTGATTTACGGGAAACGATCCGGGCTTCCGATTTGACCAGACCGGAAACGTCGGGTTGGAGAAGAAAGGATTGGAGGAGCGTTTTCAGCCCCGGCGCGGTTTTCCGATAACGCGCAAGGTCCAGCCCCAGTCCGATATTAGCCCGCGTTGCCGAAAGAGGGAATACCCAGGCGTAACCGGGAAACAGGTCGGGAGTAAAAAAGAATTCGGCGGAATCAACCGGATATTGGTATGGTTCCAGATAAGCCCGAATGGCGATACTATCCACCGGTGGCCGTTTTCCGGTAATATTTCGCCGGACGACCGAGGAGGAGCCATCGGCTCCGATTACCGTTTTGGCGTAAATCGATTTCGATTTTCCGTGATTCTGCACCCTGACTCCGCTGACGACATCACTGTTCCGGAGGAGAGTTGTCACCCGGTCCCGGAGGAATGTTGCACCACAGTCAAGCGCTTTTTGTAACAGGATATTATCAAAATCAAAACGACTGATCATCAGAAAGCGATGGTCAGGCGACTGCGGTTTGATGGTGACCTTCAGGGATGTCCCTGAAGGAGCGTGGACGGTTATATGGGCTATGGTTTGGCAGGGACCGGACAGGACTTTCGGGAGTACGTCCAATTCAGCCAGGATCGAAGCCGCTTCGGGGAGAATTCCGTCACCGCAGGCTTTCTCCCGGGGAAACGGAGCGGAATCGACTATCAGCACGCTTTTCCCGGTTCGGGCCAGGACAATGGCCGCGGCGGTCCCCGCCGGTCCGGCACCCACGATGATCACATCATATTCCATGAGGAAGTTTAGGCAGGCTGCAATGTAATAATTAACGGTTTGTGATCAGGAAAATGACTTTCGGATAATTTATTTATTAGGGAAAGGATTATGTAAACCACGATTTAGTAATTAGAGGAATAAAGGTTCGGAATAAGATTGCATTATTATTTCCATTATTTTCAAATGTTGTAAATTCCAGAGCCCTGAATGATTGTGGATTGTAGAACGGCTAGGGCAAAAAAGAATGTCAATGTAACCGTTAAGAAGGGAAAGAGCATTATGGCCGAAATTATGATTTGTGCTGGAAATATAAATATTCTAACTCCCGATAGAATTATAAAAACTAAAGTATTCACAATAATATTTATAGCAAAAGAAGAGGCTCTGAGTTGATTAAATTACTTCAAAATGTAATCCCGTTACTGGAAAAATTCCTTTCCGCTATATTACCATCATTATTTGATAACTGGTGGCAGGAAGGTGTTATTAATAAACTATCCTATTCGCAGCAGGACATAATTAAACGGTACCAAATACAATCTCTGGGAGATCTTGATTTAGCCGCTTTGCTCAGAGTCATGGATCAAAAT
>JAADFQ010000072.1 GCA_013152835.1 FCB group bacterium | reverse complement strand
TGCCCCAATTATCGCGGATTAAATCCTGTTGCCAGCGCGTTAAGCGATTGATGTTCGAATGGGTAATCCAACTGAAACCGCCATTTAACTGCGATACAACAAGTCCGTAGTTACCGTTGGAAATAACATTCACCCAGGGCCGCGGTGTCCGGTAGTCGGTAATGACAAACTCGCGACCGTTTTCCGTGAAATATCCGTATTTCGTTTTGAATTTTTTCTGCATTCTTATCCCGTACCCTAATAATTATGAATATTTTTCACTACTCCTATTTATTGTTTCGAATTTTTAACTTTTCCTAAATAACAGGCTTTTCGAAAATTTATCAGAATTGACTATAGGCGTTACATCCATAGTAATGATCGCTTTAATAGACAGCGCTTTATTTAAGGACAATAAGTTTCTTGGTTTTTACGGAACTACCGGTTTCCAGGCGATAAATATAAACGCCCGTGGAAACATCTGTCCCGAACCGGTCTTTGCTCCCAGCGAACCGAATATTGACCTGCATTCATGTTGTTATCGACCAGTTTTATCACTTCCCGGCCACGAATATCGTAGACAATAAGTTGAACATCACTGTTTTCAGGCAGGTTGTACTGAATTGTTGTAACCGGATTGAACGGATTGGGATAATTCTGCCCCAAAGAAAAACCTGCTATTACCGGATTTTCATCCTCGACAGTAGTTAACACGAAATTAACCGAATCCATAGCATTGCTGATTTCTTCATTTTGCATAAAGTAGTCCCAGACCAGACCGGAGCGGTAATTTTCAATCATAATAACAATCGGCCCCTGGTCAATGCCGATATAGTCATTATCAAACCAATCCGGATCCGCATCCAAGTTGAATGAATCTTCAAATCCATACCGGCCCCAGAGACCCCAGCCATAATTATCATACATATAGCGCATGGTGGCAATAGATGCTGCCGGTGTAAACACTACTGAACTAACAGCCGCCGTTGGCGCGATCGTTCCGTCATCAAATCCATTGGGAGCTCCTCGGCCATAGTATCCCGAATAAGGAGGGAAACCAGGTCCGTCACAGGCTGTAAGTCCCCACAGGTACTCATTATAGCCATTATCCGGAAAATCATTTCCCAGTGGATTTTCAATAGCATATAACTTTTGAATACGGGCGGCATTGACAGCATTCTGAAAGTAGTCGGTATAGTCATCCCTTCTTCCCCGGTAATCGATCCAGCAATGGGAATATTGATAAATGAACATCGAATTATGCCAGCCGAGCACATCCAGTGTTATATCATAATAGGTTACTGGACCAACATAAGTGCGTGCCCAGCCTTCATAGTAAGTTTCAGGTGGAATGGGGTAAGTCGGGGAACCAATAGCTAAAATGTAAGCCAACATTGCCTCGTTATACCCGGTAATGCCAAAGGATATTTCTCCTTCACTGTCCCATCCCCAATTTAAAGATTGATCATCCCTGAGGTAGGCATCCCATTGAACGTTTTCGTAGAGTTGGGTAGCGATATTCCTGATATCGGTTTCCTCCGGCGTGTCCTGATTAAAATATTTTCTGGCTGTCAGGGCACCGGCAATGAAGAAAGTTGTTTCAACCAGATCTGTTTCAAAGTCAAGAGGTAAAGCCGCTCCGGTTTCAGGATTAAGATAATGGGGGAATACGCCATTGTGGTTAAAAACAATATCGCGGTATGTTCTCAAAATCGACAACACCCGGCCGGTCGCTTCCCCGCGGGAAATCCAGCCCCGACTTTCCGCAACACAGATAGCTGTCAACCCAAACCCGGTAGCACTGGTTGAAGCCATTCCTTTATTGGTCATTCGATCCTGAACCAAACCCGTGACCGGATCTGCTTCATACCAGAAATACTCAAAGGCTGCCTTCTGCACCATGTCCAATAATTCATCATCATTTAACTGATGAGTTGTGGCAAACACGGTATCGGATGGCGGCGATTCCAGATAATCCAGATTCACTGCCGTCACATAATAGTAATACGTCCGGTCATTCTCACCGAAAAAATCGTTGTAAATAAAATGGTCATATACCATAGCATTTAACTTTGTAAAAGGACCGGTTTTGGTGGAAGCCCGATAGATATAATATCCCGATAAATCCGATTCGGAATTGGGTCCCCATTTCAGGTTGATATGACGATCGAATCCGGTAGCAATGAGACTATCCGGGGCTGTAGGGGGTGTCGAGCCTGAGCCACCGGCCCGAATAATACGAATCTCATCTAACCAGGCAATATGCTCACCACCATCAGGATTCTTTTGAAAATGGAAGATGGTTTTGATTTGTGTAAAATCACAATTATCCGGTCCGGCTTCAAACGCATCAATGGGAACCATTACTCTTTGCCAGGTAGCAGAATCACTGTCCACACCTCCCAAATAATCGCCTAACCACACACGCGTGCTTTTGTGATTAAAAATATCTTCAATAGCCAGATCGGGCAAATCCGCTTGTGTAATTTCTGCCGGCGCATTAATCCAATATCCAATACTATCATATTGAGTAATGTCGTGTTGCCCCCATCCTGTTGAAGCTACCGCAATTCCCCAATCACCCCCGGCTTGGGAAATCCAGTGCAAACGCAGGCTATGAGCACCCTGGTAAGGATGTTGTGAATCCACGGGAAACTTATCGTTGTTCCCTGCCAGTTCCAAATAACTGGGTGACACTTCATATCCCCAGGAAGCATCGTACAATTGGTTGCCATTCGGACTATCACTAAAAATAATGATATCCGCTTGGGCAGATACTCCTTGGACCAACGCCAACATCATCAATGCAAACAAAAATCTTTTCATACAATTCTTCATAAAAAGTTTACCATTCTGATAACGGATTAAATTCATTTTTAGCGAAAATATACCAGGCCGCACATGATATAAAACCTTTGGTAGTATCAACCCATTCATAACCACCTGTTCTATTGATTGTATAGGGCAATGCGTGCGTTACTTTATTGTTAATTGTTCTTTCAATTACAAGGTTATCCAATTGATTTGCATAGAAATAACCTCTTTCCTTTTCGCCGTAGGACAGGAAGGCACAGGCAATATGTCCGGTCCCATCAACCCAGATATTATTTATCTCCATATCCGGACCATGATAAAAACCCATCACTTTTTCACCATCCGTTTCCAATATTTTTCGATATCGGAAATCATATTCGGGTATATTAAGGAGCCCCTCATAACCTTTGCCGAAAGCCAGCACCCGCCAGGAATACAGATCCAAAGGCAGGTTTTTATTATTTTTTAACTCTTTATCCAACCACCCTTTTATTTTGTCGGCATAATAATCTGCTCCACAGAGTTTTAGTGCAACGTAACAATCAATATTACCTTCATGGTGTCCCTGATCTTCATGCAATTTGGTGTCTCCGTTGCGCCATCCATGTTGGATATAACCGACATCACCATCCTCCCTATAATACGAAATCAATAAGTCCTTTATAAGACCGATAATTCGATCATAGCGGTTGGTTTGATACTTTTTCTCATAAAACTTATAGGCCATTAACAACCACGCCATATCACCAATCCATCTATCGGAGACATTAGGTTCATCACGATAGGTTGATAATGATACATGCTGATAAAATCCGCGCGCTTCTCCCTGGTAATAAAAATTTTGCAACTGCAGATCACTATTATCAACAATGGTCGCATTTGAATAAAAATCCAGGATCCGTTCCGCCCGTTCCCGTTCATTCTTCAATATGAAAGCCATGGCAACAAGACTGTTATTGAAGGTGTGAGCCTCGTCGCCCTCCATCGAGGGCAGCAATTTTCGATCAGACGATGAAACATCCTGAATTGCTTTAAGATATTCGAGCACCAGAGGATCTTCGTTTTTCATCTTCAAATCACGACGTTGTTTAAATCCAATTCCTTTTAAGGTACTATCCGGGTCTAACACAGGACCTGCCAAAGAAAATGATGGTTCCAATCCTTCTTTTCCGATACCTATTTCATCAATCCATACTTTTCCCGAATCCCGGCCGGATATGGCGAATGCAAAACCGGATATGTCATCCGGCACATTATTACCACCCCACCAGTAGTCCGTATTATTCAAATAAATCACTATCCGGGTCCAATCGCTATATTTGTTTTCCAACGCTATTTTTTTCCCGAAGACAGAGCCATCACTATCCATGAATTTCAACTCCAAGTTATCCGTTGAAGCCGATTTTATCAGGAATGTTATCGGAGTTTTTGCAGTGAAATTGTTTCCGAAATTTTTATTGATATTTACCCATCCGAATCCGGGTTTTAGCTTATACTTTATTAAGTTATATTCTATTTCCAAGCCATCGTTGTTTATACCCAGAAATGGTTTTAATTCTATCGTGCAATTTATATCATTAAATAAAGATATAGCCCAATGTGAAGTATCATCCCAATTTTCAGAAATTAAACAATCAGCGGCATTATTTCGGGCATTACGGAATTTATCCGATCGTAACTCGTTTATAACCGGCTCGCAAGAATCCAAAGTCCCCTTTGCTGTGTGCCCAACAGAACCAAATGACAGTACAGTAAGTAACAACATGATTATTTTATCTTTTAAAAACCACATGGATAAAGTATTGAAGTACGGAATCATGGATGAATAATGGCCGGGTCGTTTAACATGAGAATATTATGCTTTCTTTTCAAGTAAGGGTTCATTTCACCAATAATATTTTTTCTTCAACAAATAGTTATTTATCTGTATTAGGTAAGAATAAACACCACTGAACAAACCAGTCATTCCCAGTTTAACAGGCTAATAATGATAAGGTTTAAAATGAAAACTAAATGTCTTAATATTGTTTCCATGTTCTTCTTTTCTTCATTCATATTCACAGTGTTTTATCGATCTTGATTAATTTTTATTTTACAATTCCAGCGTAATGCCAAATCTGCTGACATAATTCAGACGCCCGAAACTGGCGTAGGCATAATCCGCCCGCAGCCTTGTTTCCCCGATGTTGCAATGCAGTCCTCCGCCAACCGTTAAGCCGTTTTCGGCGTCGTCAAGAAAGACGGACTGATACCCTACCCGCAGATAAGCATTTCGATAAACCTGAAGCTCGGTACCGACATTGATCTGTTCATAATTATCATTGGGATGAACGGCATCAATCTCGGCCTTCAGACTGCCGTAGGAAAACTGCAGTAAATCGACGGCAACCCCCACCCGGAAGGTGAGCGGGATATCCCACCTGTCGGTGTAAAGCATGGCTGGTATGTATTCATTGTCACCGTTTTGATCCGGGTTTTGGTCATAGTTTATTCGCAAATCCCGCCCGGTAAACTGCATTTTACTGCCGAAGTTGGAAACGGACGCTCCCAGGAGAACACGACCATCCAGCGCCGAATACAGGGTTCCCACATCAATAGCGATACTCGAAGAGGCCGTATGCCAAATCTGCTGCCGGATATATTTGCCATGAAACCCGATACTGAAAAAATCGGTCAACCGTTTACCGTAAGCGACACCGAAAGCAAGGTCTTTAGCGCTGAAATATTCCCCGGTTCCTTCCGGTAATTCCACCGTGCGCACCTTCATATCGCCCATGGTAAGGACAGTGGCGCTGAATCCAATTACGCCGGTACGTCCCAAATTGACGGTCATACCGACAAAGTTCAATTTCGTGTCCAGGAGCCATTGAGTATTGGTCATATTCGTTTTAATTCCGGAAAAATCCGCGATCGCACCCGGATTCCAAAACAACGCCGTGGCATCATTGACCGAGGCTACCGACGCGCCTCCCATTCCCATCGCCCGGGCGCCGATTCCGATCTTCAGGAACTGGGCGGTTACCGTGCCGGACTTGGAAATATTGACACCGCCGTTCACCGTCGATAGCAAGATGGTTGACAAAACAAGGATGGACAGATAAGGACTTTTCATTTGATTATCGCAAACTTCCCGGTTGCCTCGCCGTATTCTCCACCGTCCACGTGGTAGAAATACACCCCGGGCGCCAGATCCAGGCCATCCTTTGTAAGCATATTCCAGGATAAAGCCCCATCATCAATGGTACTATTATGTTGAAGTGTATTCACCAGGTAACCACTCATGGTGTAGATGCGAATGGTGGCTTTTTTAGGTAGATGGATAAAATAGATTCGCCGTTCACCGCGACCGGAGGCGGCCAGGCGCGGGGGTTCCCAGGAAGCGGCGGCCACATAGGGATTGGGAACGACCGCGATCCGATCCATATTGGCCCGTCCCAGTTCGATATCCTCCTTCGCCGGCTGCGTCCTGAAAGAAAAAACATCTCCCGATCGAAACGGCAGGTCGATCCCCAGCAAAGCCACGTCTCCGGCTACCGGTTCAACAACCTCCTCATCTTCGGGAGCAACAAAATAAATTTTCCACGTATCAATCCAGGCGTTGCCGACTTTTTTCCACAGCTTGATATAATCGCCGGCGGTAAGAACGCTGTCGATATTGTCGTTAGGTTCCCACAGGTAAAACCTTACCTTGTGATTTTCGATTACATCCCATACCTGAAAATTGGTCACGTATTTAAAACTGCCGCGTAAAAAGGAACTGTCGGGAATCCCTATGCGTATTTCGTAGTTGGTTGGTTCGGGCACCCGGTCCCAATAGGAATTCAATTCCGCGTATACTTTCAGGTTTGAGGAACCGACTACCCATCCCGTAGTGGAATCATTGTAGGCGAGCAAATCATTTGCGACCTTCACCCGTAATCCGTTAATCAGCGGATTCGTATCCTCATTGTTCAACGCCGTCGAACCCGTGAAAATTGCCACCGTAT
Source organism: FCB group bacterium (assembly GCA_013152835.1). Classification (GTDB taxonomy): domain Bacteria; phylum Fidelibacterota; class Marinisomatia; order Marinisomatales; family J089; genus J089. The sequence goes on along the minus strand of JAADFQ010000072.1, from coordinate 1,237 downwards.
CGGTTTCGTCTCTGATTTCGAATAAATCGTAGACCAGGGAATCGGCATAGGTCGTATCATCGAATACAAGCAAATAATCGCTGTTCGTAACCAGCCTGGGATCAAGAATATCGACGGTCACATTACCGGTCCCGAAACCACTTACATGGCGGATACCATCCGGAATTTCCGAGGAAACGTAACCGGTGGCCGGAGCATTCGGCACTACCACCACCGTATTTTTATCCAGACTGATATTCCCGTAAATATCCCGGACAACTATCTTTGTGCATTCCGACGGCAAAACATTTTTCTCCGCCCACCCCCGGTCATAAGCCACAACGGCGTAATAATAGGTTACTCCGTTCAGAACATCGGTATCGGTCCAGGAATGCCTTAACCCGGTTTCATCGCCCAGGTAATATTTAATCCCGTTCACGTCGTTCGGGAAAAAGCCCGATACGCTGTCTTTCAGGTCGAACTGAACCACCGGATCGTAAAAGGTGGCTTCTCCGTAACCATTGGTAATGATGTAGGCATCGTTAAACGCCGCATCGGTTGCCTTGTAAATCTTGTATCCTTCAAAATCATACCCGTTTGTTTTCGGATCGGAAAATTCATCGTAGGACGATTCGGCCACGTTGTCCCAGTAAAGAGTTACTTTCCTGTCGCCCGGCACAACGGTCACGGTCGGTTTCAGGGGCGGACGGGCAAAATTGTAGTTCGCATTGTAGATATCCTGAACCACTTTCGTGTTCCGCCGCAAATCGCTCAGATTTTCGCCGAACACCAACGCCAATGAAAACCGTTCCGTGTGTCCGGGAGGCATGATAAACGGTCCCGATCCGAACAGAAAAGCGATGTTTCCGTTCTGTTTCCCGGAATCAAAGTGATAATTGGAAATCCGACTCCAGATTACCTCATCGTAACGATACTCCACCCCCTGGCCGATATAGAAAGAATCGAAGGCCGTAAGTCCGATCTGATCCGACTCATCCTTATCCGTGGCATCGAAGTTGGGTTCTCCGGCGGTGGGGACACCGTCGCCCTCACCCATATCGCCGGTCCCGGACACACCATCCGCGCCGGTATCGTGCAGATCGGCATCCCAATCACCATCATTATCGATTCCGTCATCCCGGCGTTCATCAATTAATTGATTGTCAAAACCTTCGTGGGTAATCCAATCCCGGTATTTGAGCCCCAAGTGAACGTTTTTATTTTCATCAATAAGACCGTCCAGATCGTCGTCAATTCC
>JAADFQ010000071.1:431-6165 GCA_013152835.1 FCB group bacterium | reverse complement strand
GGTGGGTCCGCCTACCAGCCGAAGCCATGGCGTAAGCTGGCCAGCCCCTCACAGCTTGCCCTGATTTAATCGGGGTCCAGTGCGGCGGTTTGTTAGGTTTTAGAGTATATTTCATTTAAAAATCCGTCAATTTCAATTCCTAACCTTCTCCTTGAGTAATTATCAATTCTTCCGATAAATCCAGATCTAACAACAATGACTGGAACGTCCTCAATTTGAGCATGATAGTATGTGTAATGATCGTGGATAGGCTTAACTATTCGACTAATTTCTGAGCTTACGATAGCTCCATTACAGATAATTAATCGAGGTTTGTACTTAATAATTTGTTTAATTAAGTATCCTTTACAATTGTCAACTATAGCTTTTGCTTCTTTACCCTTGCAAGCTTCAGGTGGCCACTTTTTGCTCGAGCACTTTACAATGTCAGTATGCGCTACACCTCTCTCTTTCCCAAATCGATCAAATAAGCTCTTAGATACCCGTTCAAAGTCTCTAAAATATGGATGCAAAGGTTCATTTGCAGACAAGTGTGATGAAAGTTCAAGTATTGACCTACCCTCATCACCCCAATCTTGTGGAGCAGCAGGATTGATCCCAATAATCCAAACTTTGCTAGATAGAGGACCTTCGATAAATTGGCTTGGTGAGTAATCACGATCAAACACTAAACCAAATTTATTACATCTTAAACAGATACCCATATAAACCTAACGTCACAGCTTATCAGCGCGTGGGTTTCTACCGATTAACATTCTGTTTGGTTTGCACTTCATTATTAGTAAATCCTCATCTTTATGCCGCCTACCAGCTGAAGCCTTGGCGTAGGCTGGCCAACCCCACACAGCTTGCCCCGATTTAATCGGGGTCCGGTGCAGCGCATGTTAGCCGGTTTACTAATATTTCTCTCTCCAATTATCTCCAAATTTTTCAATAAGATAGTTCTCAATTTCTTTTTCTGACATGTACGGATCACCATCATCTTTTATTATTCTTCGTAAATCGGATGCAACGTAATATGGATTCTTCATTTCAATTGAATAATCAGGAATATGTACCTGCAAATAATCAATAATATGATCAAAAATTGATATAGCCTCTAAACAGACGGAATTAAAATAATCTTCCGTATATTTTTCCTTCAAATCTCTTTCTATAAAATACTTCAACCAAACACCATTTTTACTTTTCCTGCTATATCGAACACATGCTTTAATAAATTTATAAAATCTTTTTTCATCATTGGGATGTCCTAGTAAGGTCGGACCACTTAACCAGTTATTGTAATATTTTGCTATTAAAGGGGACATTGTATATTTTTTCATATATTGCTTCTTATAGTATGTAAAATAGCTAACTAATAATTATACCGAATCATTGAGTGTTGATAAATCATGATATATGGAAATATCCTGTCATTATTTCATATCGTTATCAACGGTGAGATCAAGGTTGAATGGCTTAGATCATTCTCAATATCAGGCAATTTTATAATTCTAAATATCATTCCAGACACTTCCCTTACGTTAATCTCAGGATAATCCTAAGTCCGGTTTCAACCAACTGCATCGGGCTCGAATCAATTTAGGATAAAATATTGATTTATCAAATAATTTGCCGCCGGGTGACACCTGTGTAGCCATTGCCTTGAAGTGTGTTCTACGCCTGACGAAACGGGACAATCCTGATAAAACAAAACCCCCGTCGTGAAACGGGGGTTTTCGTCGGCCTGCACAGCGTAACGAAGTGCAGATGTGTGGGTTTGTCCACCGAAGCTTCAGCGTAGGTGGGCGATGGCAGGCTCCCCGCCTGCGTCTCGAGGACTTCGGCGGGCGTGGAACTGCCACAATGTGGGCGATACAGGACTTGAACCAGTGACCTCTGCCGTGTGAAGACAGCGCTCTGACCAACTGAGCTAATCGCCCATGAGAAATTACCTATTTTAAAAAAGCTTCAGCGATTAGCGAAGTTGCCAATCACCGATGGAAATTTACCCGGCGAAGTGAAACGTAGACGGGCTAATCGCCCAAAAGCATTTGAATTCTCATCAGGGAACCTGCAAATTTACGGGCAGGATTTTCCGGAAACAACCCACTTGAAACCTACTGATCCCCAACTTACAGCCTACGAGGTGGTCAACGACCAGCTTCTCCTTCAATGGTCCGACGGCCGGGAAGGCTTTTTATCGCTGAAAACCCTTCGGGACGCCTGTCCCTGTGCCGTCTGCGTCGGGGAGTCGGATGTATTTGGAAATATATATAAAGGAGCGGAGCGGCCCAAAACAGCGGCCAGCTACAATCTGATTCGTCTGGAACCCACCGGGAAGTATGCTCTTTGTCCCCGTTGGGGTGATGGTCACGATTCGGGTCTGTTTACGTTTGAATACCTGCGGAAACTGACTGAACGAACGTAATTAGTTATGAGTAATTATTTAACTGAAGGGATGGAATAATAGCGCTTTAGAAGCATTTAAATCGTCAATCAGTATTCATTAATCTTCATTCAATAATTCTTCGCTTACCGATTTACGAATATCCAACAAGGATTTTCGATTGACGATTGGAAAAATACGTGTCCTATTTCTGGATTATCTCACTAAGTGGGATCATATGATTATCCTTTCTACAGGAATTCCTCCGAATATATTTATCGGTACGTGTAATTTCACGGGTGGAGAATTCGAATGTATTTACCTTGGCGGGGGTGAGTTATGTGATCCAAAACACCCCCATCCTGACCGGCATTACCCTGGACATCCGATCCGGTGAACACTGGGCGCTGATGGGCCCTTCGGGAGCGGGGAAGTCCACGCTGTTACGTTTATTTAATAGCCTGATTTCACCCACTTCCGGCGCAATCCGGTTTCACGGCCAGCCGCTGGAATCGACAGACGTAGGTCGGCTTCGAAAACGGGTCGGTATGCTGTTTCAGGAAGCGGTTCTGGTGAACGGATCGGTGCGGGATAACCTGACCCTGCCCCGGCAATGGGTTCGTCCTGTCCCGGAATATGCGGAAGAACAACTGACCGAAGCCCTGGAACGGGTCGGCCTCACGCCCGGTCATCTTACCACCCAGGCCCGCTCCCTCTCCGGTGGGGAAAAACAGCGGGTGGCCCTGGCCCGGGTTCTGCTCAATGAGCCGGAAGTGCTTTTGCTGGACGAACCTACCGCCAGTCTGGATCCGCCCCTGGCCCGGAAAATCCTGCGACTGATTGCCGATCTTCAGCGTGAATTGAATCTCACGGTCATCCGTGTGTCCCATCATCCCGACCTGGTGCGTTCCTTTGCCGGACAGGTTCTGTTTCTGGACAAGGGCCGGATTGTCGAACAGGGACCGATTGTGTTACTGGATCAGCCCCGGACTCAGGACTTCAGCCGATTTCTCCGGGAAGCGCAGGCATGACCCAGTCCTTTTATTCCTTAAGCTGGACCGATGTTTTTGCCTCGATGGTGCTGGTGCTGTTCAGCATCGGTTTGTTAAGATGGTGGAAAATCGGGCTGGAAAAAACACTGATCATCGGCACCTTGCGGACCTTCGTACAACTCTCTGCCATGGGCTATATCCTGACCTATTTTTTCGGTCAGCGACACTGGCTGTTCATGGTGGGACTGGTATCGCTCATGATTCTGGTGGCCAGTTATGAAGGCTACCGCCGGCAGAAAACCGCCCTGCACATACCGCATTATTTTATCATTATTACCGGAGTCTTAACCCTGACCGTAATCCTGGTCCTGGGATCGGTGCTGACCTTTATTCTTCACGTCCAACCCTGGTATTATCCCTATGCCATGATTCCTATCGCCGGGATGATCATCGGCAATGCTCTGAATACCACGTCCCTCACGGTCAATCGATTTGTGGGTGAGTTGGAACACCGGGAAGCGGAGATTGACATGCTCCTGTCTCTGGGAGCGCCGCCCCGGGCGGCGATACATGATGCCATTCGCGAATCGGTGAAAGCGGCCCTATTGCCGACGGTCAATTCCATGATGATGGTAGGTCTGGTCCAGCTTCCCGGCGTAATGACCGGGCAAATCCTGTCCGGGATTGATCCGCTCATTGCCGTCCGCTACCAGATTATGATTATGTATATGTGGGTGACGGCTTCCACGATGACCAATATTCTGGTGCTGGCCCTGGTGTACCGCCAGTTTTTCACGCCCCGCCAGCAGTTGCGCTGCGATCTGCTCCGTCGTTCCTAACGGCGGACAAACAATTTTCGGAACGCCTCCCGTTCATCGGACCGGAAATATCCGGAAAGCAGTAATCCCAGCGGAAAAAGCACTGTCAGGGCGACTTGGCCCCCGAGAGCCGTTCCCCATTGGCTCAGGGCGCCCCAGGTGATAACCATGAGTCCGGCAATGCGCAGCAACCGGGACCATTCATAGGTCAGCGGATAAATCTTCCGGTTAACCAGGAAGATTGCCAGGGCCATACTTGCGAAAGAAATGCAAGTGGCTGTGGCAGCACCCATCCCGCCCCAGCGGGGGATGAACAGAATATTCAGCACGATATTCATTCCGGCGCCAAGCCCCCGGATCAACGCCACGTAGCGCGATTGACTCTTCAGAAAAACGCCGGGAAGTTGCAGGAGATATGCGGCGTGAAACCAATACCCCAGCGCCACCCAGGGCACAATTGCCGCTGCCGACCAGTACACTTCGCCATAGAGGGTAACAGAACCGATACGAAGCCGGATCAGGTCCGGAACCCAGATGACCATCAATACCCAGAGATAGGCCAGCAAGGTCAGTACATAGGTGGTGATCCGTACGTACAGCGCACGCTGTTTTTCGCCGTCCCCTTCTTTCAGGAAAAAGGGTTGCCAGCCCATGTTGAAACCCATGACCACCAGCAGCATGAGCATTCCCAGTTTATACCCGGCGCTGTACAGTCCGACGGTTTCCGTATCCTTGAAAAAAAGTAGCAGGTAACGGTCCGCCAGCTCCATAATCATGGCAAAGATTCCCGAGGGCAAAAACGGGAGTCCGAAACGCATCAGGTTTTTCCAGACCGACCAGGAACCGGCCTTCCGGCTCATTCGCCGGGTCATCATGGGCAAGGTCAGGAGCACCAGCATTCCGGAGGTAACGGCATTGCTCAGTAAGACGCCTTCCACGCCCAGGCGGAATTTCAGGACCAGTAACAGGTTCAACCCCAGGCTGGCAATTACATTGAAAAGACTGAACCCCAAATACTGGAAAGGCTTTTGCTCGGAACGAAAAATGAGCATGGGAATCGACCAGAGCACATCCAGGGCCAGGATAATGCCCAGGTAAGCCATGAAGCGGGGATAGATGCCACCGAGAATCAGGCGACTCAGGGGCAGACGGAAGATCAGCACAATCCCGGCAAACAGGATCGAAGACAGCAGAAAAGAAATCCAGGCGGTAGTCAACGCTGTTTTCCGTTCTTCCGCTTCCGCCGGTACGTAGCGTTTCATCAGCGCCGCGTCCAGGCCGTAATGCAGAATCACATTCATGAAACCGAGGAAAGTATAGGCCAGGGAAATGAGCCCGTATTCGGCGGGCGTGAAAACATTGAGGTATAGGGGGAGCAGCAGAAAGGTGATGATCCGGGAGAAAATATGGCCCAGTCCGTAGATCAGGGATTGGCGGGAAAGTGCTTTCAGTTGGGTGCGCACGAATTAAAACGTTCGTTCCAGGGTATCCCGGAACATGCCGCTGGCGCCGAAATTCTCCTTGAACCGGGCCAGGCCCAGGTTGGGTTCCTC
>JAADFQ010000071.1:0-347 GCA_013152835.1 FCB group bacterium | reverse complement strand
CGGTAATCCGCAAACGCTTCATCATGAGAAATGTAAAAGGCCAGGACCACGTCCTGGTTGCAGATGAAGTTCACCACACCGGCGATCATCCGATCCTCCAGAAAAGCGCCGAAGAGTCGAATGTCATCGGGGAACAGGGCTTTCAGGCGTAACAATTCCTCCAGCGTGTGGGTGGGTTCCACGCCGTGGCGGATACGCAGGTTGTTTTTCAGGATGGTATAAAACGCCGCGAAATCGTCTGACTCCCGGACGATCACGCCCGATTTCTCTGCCTTTCGCACGGCCCGGCGATGGGACGGTTTGAATTTTGCCAGGTTTTTTTCTACCGAAGATTCCAGAAACAGGAT
>JAADFQ010000070.1 GCA_013152835.1 FCB group bacterium | reverse complement strand
GGATACCTGCGTAACCTGTTAAATCCGTTCTTTGATCGTAAGGAGTGTAATAACCGATAACACCACCGGGGTTTTCGGCTCCCGCAGCATAACTGAAGTCAATCTGCATCGCCTTGCTTCCATCGGCACCACCATCGGTGCTAAGATCAATCGCCATATCGGCGCCACCCCATGGATAGGGACCTTCCGCCCATTTAGCCTTCAAAGCTTCTGCATCCACGTAACTCTCGAAATTATCATCGAGATGAGTGGTTCGAGGATCACGGATGTAGACTTTAATACTATCAACCAAAATATCGGCCGAACCACCATTGGCGGCGGTACCATCATAGCCCAAACCAAGGAAATTGATCTTTATGCTGGACAAGTCGATGGGTTCACCACTGCCGGTATTGTATTCGTGAAAATCGGTATGGAAATTAAAGAACACAAATTCTCCGTTCGGATCGATTTCACTTAAGTCCACATTCGGTGATCTCCATTTCTCGCCACCGATCGTAGAACTTTCCAGCAGTCTTAACGTGAAATAAGGAACATCACCACTGGTAGAAACAGGTTTTATCCAGAATCCGATACCAGCATATTCTGACATGTCAGTACGGCGATCATACGGCGTATAATAGCCAATCACACCACCGGGATTCTCGGATGCCGCGCCGTAACTAAAGTTTATCTCTAAGGCTTGATTGGCACCTCCGAGATCAGCGAGATTAATGGACATATCGGCGCCACCCCATGGATAGGGACCTTCCGCCCATTTGCTGACCAATCCGGCGTTATTCGCGTAGCTGTCGAAATCATCATCCAGATGAGTGCCCGGAAGAACCGGCGGTTCTTCGACCACTACTATATCGTCAACCAGAAGAGTAGCTGATCCACCGTTTGCTGATACACCGTCGTAAGCCATTCCAAAGAAATCGACTTTAATGCTCGTTCTGTCCATTGGCTTACTCGTATCATCACCGGCATACCAAACAAAATCATTAAAATCAAAGTACACGTATTCACCGGCGGGATCCAGATCGCCAATCGACCGGGTAGCGATCCATTTATCACCACCAATCGTTGAACTCTCCAACAGGCGCAGAGTGAAGTACGGTCTGTCTCCGGTAATATTCATAGGTCTTAACCAAACATTAATACCCGCATAATCGGTCATGTCGACCCTATCACCGAAACTGGTATAACGTCCAATAATACCTCCGGGGCTATCGGCACCAGCTGGATAACTGAAATCCATTTGCAAGGCTTTAGTGTTATTAGCGCCTTCATTTTCATTTAAATCAATCGCCATCGTACCGTCACCCCATGAAAACGGACCTTCAGCCCAACTGGCTGCCAGAGCTGCGCTATCCGCATAACTCTCGAAGTTATCGTCCAGATGCGTAAATTCGATACCCGTACCTTCGATGAGAGTCATATCATCAACAATAACGGTAGCCCCGCTGTTCTGGGTAGCTGTTCCGTTATACTTAACGCGGATGAAAATACTCCTGATATCACTTAAATCCAATACACCGTCATCCTTAGGGCCTTGAAAACCGCCATAATCGACGAAATCTTTGAAGGCTAAGGTTACATATTCCCCGTCAGCATCCAGGCTGTTGATCGGAATTTCTACCGAATTAAACTTATCACCCCAGGCAGCCGTTGAATCACCTTCATGGATGGCAATATCAATAAGCTGGGGAGTATCTCCGGTTTCACTGGCTTTAAGCCACACCCGAAGGCTATCGTATTTAGACATATTCCGGAGCACATCTCTAAGAGGACCACCATTCCAGAATAAGGGATCTTCTTCACCGGCTGAAAAACTTGTAACTATCTGCATTGCCTTGCTGCCGTTAGCACCACCAGTCGCATTTAAGGACTGAATTACTGAATCACCCGTAGTAGTACCAACCCAAGGATATGAATTAAATAAATTGGTCGATGAACTAAACCGCTCAAAGTCATCAATGACGTAATCTTCCAAGGGAGGAGACAGGTAGGGCATAATATCATCAACTAAAACCGTAATCGAACTATTCTGTGTCGCCGTTCCGGAATACTTGGTGAAGACAAATATGCTCCTGATGTCACTTACATCCAATTTGCCGTCATCTTTAGGACCACCGAAACCACTATAGTCGACAAAATCATCAAAATTCAGGAAAACATATTCTCCGTTGGGATCCAGAGTGCTGACGTCAATACTGGCCGAATGCATTTTATCGCCCCAATCATTGCCTGCTGTCGTATCTCCTTCGTGAACAGCCAATTGGATTATCTGCGGCGAATCGCCGGTTGACGTGGCCTTAACCCAGACGCTGATACCGTCATAATCGCTCCAATCCACTGGATTACCGTTATTCAAAGAACCGCCTACATAAGCCCAGGGGTCCGAATCGCCACTCGCAAAATCAAAATCGATCTGCATGGCCTTGGTTTGATCAAATCCGCCGGTTGCATTCAGGGTATTTGCAACTGATCCGCCGGAAATTACACCAGTCCAGGGATAAGCGGCCTGCAACTCCGTATCTGAAGCATAACTTTCAAAATCATCCACAGTCTGACCGGGAACAGCAGTGATATTGTCCACCCAAAAAGATGCTTTACTATCTACTGTTACCATTTCTTCATAGGATAACCACAGGAACGATATTTTTATACTGCTCAGATCCATCGGTTCACCGCTTCCGGTGAAATATTCATAGAACTCGCTGAAGTCGAAGAAAATGAATTCACCATTCGGATCCAAATCGGTCAAGTAATAACTAGGGGACATCCATTTATCGTTCCCTAAGGTACTGCTCTCTATGATATTAATCTTAAAAACAGCGTTCTGATCTCCGACAACTTCACCGGGTTTAATCCAGAGACGAATTCCGGTGTAACCGGTCATATCCGTACGTTGTGCAAATCCAGTATAGGTTCCGATAATCGCATAGGTAGTCGGCTCCCAATTTTCACCTAAACCGGTTACCGGCGCGACCCCTGAATCGGTCTCCGTATACATCTGAATCGCCTTACTACCCATGTATCCATCCGTCATAGAGAGGCTGGGAACCGTCCTCATTTTTGATGGGTTGTACTCGTTAGTACCGTTAATATTCCCTCCCCACCAAGGACCGTTATTCCACTTAACAAACATCGCACTATCACTGTCGTACGATTCAAAATTATCGTCAAGGTGGGTTGGAAATGCATACTGCGCTTCCGCTGAAACATTCTTAACAAAAGCTAGTAAAAATAAAATATACAATAAAGAAAATACCTTTTTACGCATATCGTTTCTCCTTATGGCAATGTTGAGTTATGCAAACGTTACCGCAAACGTTTCCGGCTTCATATTACACCTTATAATTTTGTATGTCAACCCCTTTTTCCATTTTTCTCTTGATCACCTTAATAATTTTTCGACAACGGCGTTTAACATTTGAAATAAATAAGGCGCCATCAGGAATGATCCTGTTGGCGCCTTAAATACACCGGTATTTTACTAATAATTAATCCGGGAAACCATATCCCTTCTTTATTACTTCAGGAATAATAGTTTCTTTGTTTTAACATAACTATCCGTATTCAGCATGTATATATATACACCTGAAGCCACCTTTATACCGAACTTATCTCTACCGTTCCATCGAATGGATTTATAACCGGCTTCCATTCGACCATCAACCAACCTTATTACCTCGTGACCTAAAATGTCGTAGATAATAAGCTTTACATCGCTCGCTTCAGGAAGGTCATAGCGTATATTTGTGACCGGGTTGAACGGATTCGGATAGTTCTGATACAAAGCGTATTTCTCCGGAAGAGCCGCGATCTGTTGTTCAATGGAAACAACTTTTTCAACAAGCTTGATATCATCAACCAAAACCGATGCCGAGCTGTTCTGAGTTGCTGTTCCGGAATACTGATTGCGTACAAAAATACTCCTTATATCCGTTAAATCCAGTACACCATCGTCCTTGGTTCCACCATAACCGCCATACCTGGTGAAACTGGTAAATCTAAGATCGATATACTGTCCATCAGGATCCAGATTAACCAGCGGTATGGGAACCGAACTAAATTTATCGCCCCAATCTCCGGTGGAATCACCTTCCATAATGACAATGGTAATATAGGATTCATTACCCGTTACATTGCCTTTTAGCCAGAGACGAATGCCTTCATTGCCGGTCCAGTTCCGGGCATTAATCGCCACCGGGCCGCCGGCATAGGCATAAGGATCCACGGTTCCGGATTCAAAACCGAAATCGATCCTCAGCGCCCGGTCCTTATCGGAACCACCGGAATCAGCAAGCGCTATCGCCGGTGAATTGCCGGCTACCGCGCCCACCCATGGATAGTATACCTGTAACTGGGCATCGGAATCATAAAGTTCGAAATCATCCACCAGGTCACTGGTCTCACCGACCACCACCTCGATATTATCCACTACTATGGTTGCGCTATCGGCGGCGCTACCTTTCGTACTGCCCGCATAACCAAGCCACAAGTACAATTTGCTGATGTTGGTTAAGTCCAGTACGGCGTCCGGTCCCAAATAATGAGTCAAACTATTAATCGGGATGATCAGTACTTCGCCAAGCGCATTAATATCCTTCAGGTAATGGCGGGGAGAGATCCATCTGTCTCCACCCGTGGTACTACTCTCCGCTAAGCCGACCCGGAAAAACGGATCACTGTGATTGGACGTGAACCCTTCCGGATTGACCCACACCTTGATGGCCGTGGCTCGCACCAGGTTTCCGCGAAGGCCACCGGATGTTGTCTCATAAACCACCACGGAAGCATCCCCGGTAGGATCGGCTGTGCCGGGAGCGGAGCCAACCGTACTATCAGCAACATTTAATTTCATTAACATCGAATTTTCGCCGCTTGCGCCGTTCGTCCCGGTATCCAGGTTGTAGGAAACAGTGGCACCTTCTGTATAGGACCAACTAAGCCATTGATCCTTCATGGCAGCGTCATTGGTATATCCATCAAAGTTGTTGTTCAGGTACGTCACGATTCCCGGGGTTGGAGGAATATTAACAACCGGCGTCATGCCGAGCTTGATGTCATCTACATAAACGGAAGCCGTGCTGTTTTGGGTCGCTGTCCCGGAATAATGATTGCGTACAAACACACTCCTTATATCCGTTAAGTCCAGCACACCATTATCCTTGGTTCCTCCAAAGCCGCTGTAGCGCGTGAAATCGTCAAAATCGAGGTAAACATACTGTCCGTTGGGATCCAAATCCTCCAGCGCAATGGGAGCCGAACCAAACTTATCTCCCCAGGCACCTGTGGAATCACCTTCGTGGATAGCAATGTCGATGTATGAAATATCGCCCGTTACGCTTCCTTTTACCCAGAGACGGAGACCTTCATAACCGGTCCAGTTCCGGGCATTAATCGCTACCGGGCCGCCGGCATAGGCATAGGGATCTACGGTTCCGGCGTCAAAACCGAAATCGATCTTCAGCGCCCGGTCCTTATCGGAACCACCGGAATCAGCAAGCGCTATCGCCGGTGAATTGCCGGAGATCGCCCCCACCCACGGATAGTATACCTGTAACTGGGCATTGGAATCATAAAGCTCAAAATCATCCACCAAGTCACTGGGTTCACCAACCACCACTTCAATATTATCCACCAATATGGTTGCGTTGTCATCGGAGCTGCTGCCCGTACTGCCCTCATAACCAAGCCACAAGTACAACTTGCTGATGTTGGTTAAATCCAATACAGCGTCGGAGCC
>JAADFQ010000069.1 GCA_013152835.1 FCB group bacterium | reverse complement strand
TACAACTCCATTTTCATGATCTGTTCCCGATACTGGTTGGATATGATTCCGGTTAAAATCCGACTCCCATCCAGTGGCGGGATCGGTAAAAAGTTGAATACCGCCAGAGCAAGGTTGATATACAAACTCATCTGAAGCACGGCCATCAGCAAGGGACTGCCAAAGCGAAAAATATACAGCGCCACGACCAGCAGCAGTCCACTGATAAACGCCAGAACAAAATTGGATACCGGACCAGCCATGGCAATCCACATCATATCCCGCTTAGGATCACGCAGATAACGGGGATCTACGGGGACCGGCTTGGCCCAACCGAATCCGACCAGATACAGGACCAGAGCTCCGAAGGGATCCAGATGTGCCAGGGGATTCAACGTGAGTCGGCCTTGTTGAAAAGCAGTGGGATCGCCAAAATGGTACGCCATCCAGCCATGGGCATATTCATGGAAACTGAGTGCAAAAATAATCAGCGGTAACAGAATAACCTGAACTGCCGGATCCTGATTAATGATTCCCATCGTTATCTATCCTTATTGCCACCTTGGGTGAAATGTTCGATGAACTTCCTTTAAATATTCTTTATCCAGATGGGTATATATCTGGGTCGTGGAAATATCCGCATGACCCAACATTTCCTGCACGGCCCGTAAATCAGCCCCGCCTTCCAGTAAATGAGTCGCGAATGAATGACGCAGCGTATGGGGACTGATCGCCTTTCTGAGACCGGCTGCCTGGGACCATTTTCTCAGAATATTGAATACGGTCATCCGGGTCAACGGACGACCATTCCGACTTAAGAAAATTCGTCCTTTATTCGGTCCTTTCCGGGCAAAACCGGGTCGAACGTGTTTAAAATATTGATCCAATCGCTTCATGGCAATTGATCCCAGAGGAACCAGCCGTTCTTTATTGCCCTTTCCAATGACCCGAATCATATCCTCTTCCTGAAGTAAATCAGTCAACCCCAAATCACAAATTTCACTGACACGCAATCCCGCCGAATACAGGCATTCAATCAAAGCAGCGTCGCGCTGCCCGATGGGAGTATCGACCGGAATGGCTTCCAGAAGTGATTGCACTTCCTCAACGGATAAAACCGAAGGTAAGCGTTTCGGTAGTTTCGGTGCTTCAAGCATTTGTGTAGGATTGGCTTCCGTTACTCCCTCCGTTTCCAGAAATCGATGGTAAGACCGTATGGAGGAGAAGGCCCGGGAAATAGAGCGGGGAGCAAGTCCCTGTCCGTTTAAATGTCGGAAGTAGGACCGGATTTGACTCTGTTTAATTTTGCTAATATTCGGGAGCCCGAATTTTTTCTGTACAAATACCAGATATCGGTTCAAATCCCGGGAATAAGCCAGAATGGAATTGGGTGACAGGTTGCGCTCTACCCGCAACATGGTTAAATAGTCATACAAATAGGTTTCCATGTCAGGGAAGTAACTGTTTCTCTATCCATTCACATAAAATATGCCCGGAGAGGATATGTCCTTCCTGAATTCGTTGTGTATCACTACTGGGGACCCGAATGCAGGTTGTGCATTGATCGACCATTTTACCGCCGCTTTCACCGGTAAATCCGATCACGGACATTCCCCGGTCCCGGGCAGTCTGAATCGCCGTCAACACATTATCCGAATTACCACTGGTAGAAATTGCCACCAGCACATCGCCCGGTTTTCCCAGACCCTGAATCTGACGACTGAAAACCGAGGTGTATCCCGTATCGTTGGCCCACGCCGTCAGAAAAGAAGTATCGGTGGTCAGGGCGATAGAGGCTACGGCCGGACGATCATGATCCCGCAGCCCGCCCATGAGTTCCGTGGAAAGATGTTGAGCATCCGCGGCGCTGCCGCCGTTCCCACACCAGTAGATGGTTCGTCCCTGGTTTACAGCCTCAACCAGAATTCCGGCCGCGGATTTAAGGTCTGCAAGACAGGAGTCAAGCATGGACTGTTTCACATCGCGACTGGCCGTAATACTCGATTGAATAAAGGTGGATAAATCTATCATGAGCTCCTCCAATGAACCGCCTCCGAAAAAGCTCGCATCAGGCTGGAATCGCCCGCTTCTTCAATAATCGTCCCGGTGACAATAAAATCAGCGCCCGCCTCCACGCGTTCTCGCGCTTGGTCCGGTGTGCGAATCCCGCCGCCAACGATCAGATCGATATCGCACCGTCGTTTGACTTGTTCGATGATATCCACGGGAACCGGTGTTTGTGCTCCGCTTCCGGCTTCCAGATAAAGGACTTTCATTCCAAGATATTGAGCCGCCAAGCCATGGGCCACGGTTATATCCGGGCGATTCATGGGAATCGGTTGGGTCCCGGAAATAAATTCAACCGTTGAATGCGCTCCCCCATCCATCAACACGTAACCGGTGGGAATGGTTTCAATGCCCATATCATGAACAACCGGAGCGGCAATCACTTGTTCACCGATGAGGTAATGAGGATTTCTTCCGGAAATAATGGACATAAACAACATGGCATCATAATGCGGGCAGAGCTGACTCAGACTGCCGGGAAAAAATATCACCGGAACATCGGATAATTGATGAATTCGAGCGACTCGTTCATGTGTTTTCCCATCCATCATCAGACTACCGCCCACCAGAATCGCATCCACGCCTGATTGATTAACACTTCGAACGCGATCCTCAATAGAACCATCATTTTTCCGGTCCGGATCAATCAGAACCAGATAGGCGGCACCTTGTGCGTCCCGAATGGATTGGAGATGGGTGAGAACGGGTACTGACATTATTCCGCGATCAATTTCTCATACGCCGCGGCCGATATCAATTCCTCCAATTCACTCGAATTGCTGAGTTTGATTTTCACCAACCAGCCATCGCCATAAGGGTCCTGGTTCACTTTTTCCGGTTGATCTTCCAATGCGTCATTGACTTCCGTGACCGTGCCGGAAACCGGTGCATAAAGATCAGCGACTGTTTTTACGGCCTCAATCGTTCCAAAGGTATCGAATTGGGCCACTTCGGAGTCCACTTCCGGAAATTCAACAAACACGATATCTCCTAATTCACTTTGGGCAAAATCCGTAATTCCGATCGTAGCAACGTTCGCTTTCACCCGAATCCATTCATGTTCTTTAGTATAGAGACAATCTTTTTGTATCTCCACGAGTTACACTCCCTTCATTCAGTGGGTTGATAGATAAAATTATCCAGGAAACTGGTATCAAAATCACCTTTAATAAACGCCGGGTCCCGCATAATGGCCTGATGATAAGGAATGGTCGTTTTCGGGCCTTCGATAATGCATTCCTCCAGTGCCTGTCGCATGCGGTTAATGGCCCGTTCCCGCGTATGGGCATGAACAATGAGTTTCCCGATCATGGAATCATAATAGGTAGGAATCTCATACCCCGCATAGGCGTGGGAATCAACCCGGACACCTTTCCCGCCCGGCATATGAAAGCTGGTGATTTTCCCTGGAGAAGGCGTGAATTTTTTTCCCGGGTCTTCCGCATTGATGCGACATTCGATGGTATGTCCCCGGAGGCGGATATTTTCCAAAAAATCAGGATATCGGTCTCCGGCATGCATCCGGATTTGCTGTTTGATAAGATCAACACCGGTAGCCATTTCGGTTACGGGATGTTCAACCTGAATCCGCGTATTCATTTCCATGAAATAATAATTATGATCTTTATCCATTAAAAATTCCACGGTGCCCACGCCCACATACCGGGCCGCTTTGGCAGCCCGAATTGCCGTACCGCCCATTTTCTCCCGCAGGGCCGGGTCGACAAATACGGAGGGTGATTCTTCCAACAGCTTCTGGTGGCGGCGCTGGAGCGTACATTCCCGCTCCCCAAGATGGACAACATTTCCATACATATCGGCCAGAACCTGCACTTCGATATGACGTGGATTCACAACAAATTTTTCCAAATACAAGTCACCATTATTAAAGGATGCTTCCGCCTCTCCTTTGGCTGTATTGAAACCCATCTCAATTCCCGCTTCATCCCGAACCAGGCGCATCCCCCGTCCCCCGCCACCGGCCGAGGCTTTGAGCATGACCGGATACCCCACCTGGTCGGCAAATTGACGAGCTTCATCCACCGTACGAACCACGCCTGCACTTCCGGGGATTACTGGAACTTTGGCCTCGATCATCGTGGCTTTGGCCTGGGCTTTGTTTCCCATGGCGTTAATGACATCGGGAGTTGGTCCGATAAAAGTAAACTGATTATCCTGACAAATACGGGAAAAATTGGGATCTTCTGCCAGGAATCCGTATCCGGGATGGATGGCATCCGCATTGGTAATTTCAGCGGCGGCTATAATCCGGGGAATGTTCAAATAACTTTCCCGACTGGGCCCCGGCCCGATACAAACGGCTTCATCGGCAAAGCGAACATGCAACGACAGTGCGTCAGCGGTTGAATACACGGCTACCACAGGCACACCCAGTTCATGGCAGGCGCGAATGATTCGCAGGGCAATTTCACCCCGGTTGGCGATCAGTATTTTTTTAAACATTCATTCAGGCGGAAGGATCAACCACAAATAGAGGCTGGTTATATTCAACCGGTGTACCGTTCTCCACCAGTATTTTCGTTACGACGCCTCCTACTTCCGCTTCGATCTCATTCATGATTTTCATGGCTTCAATGATGCATAACGTATCGCCTTTGGCCACCCGATCGCCTTCGCTGACAAAAGGATCGGCGTCCGGCGATGGTGCGCTATAGAAAGTCCCCGGCATGGGAGACAGTACCGGTTCACCCTGATCTTCCTCTGTACCCGCTGAGGATTCTCCCGTTTGAGGAGAAATTTGCGGTACAGCCGAAGCGGATACTGCTACCGGTCCACTTCCGTTTCCCACAACGGCCGAGGGTGTTTTCACTACCCGGAAACGACGGCCCCAGAAGGTGATATCAATTTCATTTACCTGGCTCTGTTCCAGGAGATAAATTATTTCTTTTAGTTTATCCTGCCACATTTCCCCTCCGGATTAAGACTCTGATTTCGCCCGCTCGATATAATCCCCCGTCCGAGTATCAATTTTCAACATATCACCTATCTCGATAAATAACGGCACCTGCACAGTATATCCGGTTTCCAGAGTGGCCGGCTTTGTGGCCCCCGTGGCTGTATTCCCCCGTAATCCCGGTTCCGTTTCCGTAACTTCCAGAATAACATGTGCCGGAAGACGTACATCCAAAACTTCCTGGTCGTCAAACAGCAGATCCACATTCAGTCCCGGTTTCAAATAGTTGCCCTGGTCTCCCAGCGTGTCTTCACTGACATTGGTTTGTTCATATGTCTGGTTGTCCATAAAAACAAATTGGTCATCATCCTGATATAAATACTGCATCTGTTTGGCTTCAATGCGAACCAACTCAATGCGCGCCCCCGCATTAAACGTTTCATCGATCACTTTCCCGGTCCGGATGTCTTTCAGTTTGGTACGTACAAAGGCACCGCCTTTGCCCGGTTTTACATGTTGAAACTCAACGACTTTTAACCGTTTGCCGCGATGGAACAAAACAACACCGTTCCGAATCTCTGCTGTCGTAGCCATGGTTACTCCTTCTTAACAAGTCTATAAATTTACTGCGATTGACCCTCACATCAAATTCCATCCTAGGTAGAATAGTTGGGTAAAAACAGAGATTCTACGATGTGGGAACTTCAATTTTCCAAAGGGGAAAAGGGGAATGGTCCGGCGTAAGAAATCCGCCGCAATATCCAAATCCCGTTTTCCTTCCTCGAAATGCGGAATCCGGCGGGCAAACTTGATGAAATCCGCCCGCTCCAGAACGTCCAATACGGGCATGATATCTTCTTCGGGAATGGGCAATTTTTCGGCTATTTTTCGAATTTCACCGGCAGTCATTTCCAGTGTTTTGTAATAAAAACTACGCTCAATGTATTCTCTTAATAAATACGATAAATGTACATAGAATTGACGGATATCCCGTTCCAGCAGATCATCTGCTTCAGCCAGTTTTTGATAGGCAACTTTATCAGGTGGTAGTTGAAGCGGGACCATTTTTAATGGCCGGACGGCCCCATAGATCCGTTTTCTCCAGATCATAATCATCAACGCAATAATTATTGCCAGCAGGATTAAAAAACCAAGGGATCGCAACGGGAATTTCTTTGGAATAGGCACCGGATCTTTCAGGGGTCGGATTGATTGATCCTGAGCCGCATTTAATACGGATTGAACATTGACCCTCACCGGATCGCTTTCCAGGTGAAACGCTTCGGACGAATCGGAATTCATTACCCGGATACCGATCGGCGGAATCAGGGTTTTCCCCGTATCCCAAACGGCAACTCCGTATTGAATTCGTATGGAGTCCCCCTGTTCGGTTCCCATCCGCCAATACGCCAGCGATAGACTGTCTTTGAATTCCGGCTGTTCTACGGTAAGGAACTTTCCCTGAAGTGGTTTGGCGGTAAGTGTAATGTTAAAGACATCGCCAATTGTGCCGCCGGTTGTATCCACAAGAGTCGTCAATGAAAAAGAACCCTCTTCTACTCGGCTTTTCTCACAACCGGTTATCAGAATAATCCCGATGATGAGCACCGCAATACGGGAAAAAATCCTTTTCAAATCAATGACGTCTTTCACGGGTATTGAAAAAGCTCATCATGGGTTCAATGTAATCTTCCGCTGTGGAAATATTAATAATGTCAAACCTGCTTTTTTCAGCCTGACGCAGAAATTCCGATTCCATTTCCTGATAATGCCGATTATAGGCTTCCCGTTCACGCCGATTCACCGTATCCACCCAAAACGCTTCCCCTGTTTCCGGATCGTGAACCCGAATCAGACCCAAACCGGGCAGAACTCTTTCTGCCGGATCCACAATACGGATGCCGATTAAATCGTGTTTCCGGTTAACCATTTTCAGGGTTGTCCAATAGGATTCATCAATAAAATCGGAGATCAGAAAAACCACGCTGCGCCGCTTGGCTACCTTCATCAGAAATTGCAGTGCGGTATCGATGGACGTACCGGATCGTTGACCATGATAGACTAAAATTTCCCGAACGGTACGCAAGACATGGGAACGACCTTTTTTGGGAGGAATGTATTTCTCAACTTCGTCACTGAACAGGATTACGCCGACTTTATCATTATTATTAATGGCCGAAAAACCCAATACCGCTGCCATCTCGGCGCCCAATTCCGCCTTAAACTTAGCTTCGGAACCGAAACGGCCTGACCGGCTCACATCCACAATCAGAAATACCGTGAGTTCCCGTTCCTCTTCGAAAATCTTAATGAATGGCGATCCCTGGCGGGCGGTAACATTCCAGTCAATTAACCGTATATCATCGCCAGGCTGATATTCACGAACCTCGGAGAAGGTCATGCCGCGACCTTTAAAAACAGAATGATATTCGCCGCCAAAGAGATCATTGACCAATCCCTTGGTTCGTATCTCAATTCGGCGAACTTTTTGGAGGATTTCCCGGGAAATCATGGGAACCGTGTATCAGGGAACGGGGATGGTATCAAACAGTCGTTGAATAATATCTTCAGGCGTCAATTCCTCCGCTTCCGCTTCGTAAGAAAGTATAATCC
>JAADFQ010000068.1 GCA_013152835.1 FCB group bacterium | reverse complement strand
TTACACCGATTGCCATGGACAAGGAATTGCGGTTTGCAATTCGTGAAGGTGGCCATACGGTCGGTGCCGGTGTTGTGACCGAAATCATTGAATAGGATAATCCTGTGGCCAAGCAATCCATTCGCATCAGTTTAAAAGCCTACGATCATACTTTGTTGGATAAATCCACTGAAAAGATCGTGAAAACCGCAAAATCGACCGGCGCCATTATTTCCGGTCCGATTCCGTTGCCGACAAAACGGACTATTTATACTGTTTTACGGTCGCCTCATGTAGATAAAAAATCTCGTGAACAATTTCAAACGAAGACTCACAAGCGTTTGATTGATATTCTTAATTCGACCCCAAAAACAGTAGAATCATTGATGAAGTTGGATTTGCCAGCCGGTGTGGATATTGAGATAAAGGTTTGATATGCGTGGCTTGATTGGTAAAAAAATTGGAATGACCCAAATTTATACGAATGATGGTATCCGGGTTCCGGTAACCATTATTCAGGCCGGTCCGTGTACGGTAACGCAGGTGAAATCCAAGGCAACTGACGGATATGAGGCGGTGCAGGTCGGATACGGTCCGGCGAAAACAAAACATACAACCAAACCGTTGCAGGGGCATTTTGCCAAAGCTGGCGTTACACCTATGCGGGAAGTGGCAGAATTCGAAGGTGTGCCGGGATTTGAATACAAACCGGGCCAGACTTTTACAGTTGCTTTATTTAAAGAGGGTGATTTTGTTTCGGTGGCGGGACGATCCAAAGGAAAAGGTTTTGCGGGCGTGATCAAGCGTCATGGATTTCATCGTCAACCGCAAACACACGGAACGAAGAATACCCTGCGCCACCCCGGTTCTATCGGGCAGGCATCTGATCCGTCCCGTGTATTCAAGGGAATGCGGATGGCGGGACATTACGGCGATGCCCGGGTAACTGTTCGGAATCTGGAAGTGGTCAGAATTGATGAAGAACAAAATCAGGTTTTAATAAAAGGTGCCGTCCCCGGAGCCAATAACGGAATCGTTTACATCACGAAATAGTCATGAAATTAGCAGTACAAAAATTCGACGGAACAACGGAAGATATTCTGGTAGAAGATTCCATATTCGGAATCATACCGAATGAAGCGGTTGTTCATCAGGCGGTAACGGCTGAATTATCAAATCAGCGTCAGGGCACCCACTCGGCAAAATCCCGAGGGATGGTCAGAGGCGGAGGAAGGAAACCCTGGCGTCAGAAAGGTCGCGGTGTAGCCCGTGCCGGAACCATCCGTTCCCCATTGTGGCCTGGCGGTGGGGTCGTTTTTGGTCCCGAACCTCATCTGTATAAAAAACAGTTAAATAAGAAAATGAAACTACTGGCCCGGAAAAGTGCTTTATCTGATAAAATTGCCCGGGGAGCCGTTGTGGTGGTTGAGGAAGTGAAGATTGAGGCGCCAAGGACAGCGGATTTTGCCGGTTTATTGAAACAATGGAATCTCGAAGGGAAAATAGTAACATTTCTATTAGCGGCCGTGGAACCGAAACTTATACTTGCATCCCGAAATATACCTTCGATTCTGGTGTTGAAATCCACGGATGCCAGTACCTATGATATTCTCGATAATGACGTTTTAGTCTTTGATAAAGCCGGGCTTGCTCTTCTAAACGAGCAACTAAAGAAGAATTAATTATGGCAGATTATAGAACATTAATCATCAGACCTATTTTCACAGAGAAAATGCACGCTCTGGAAGAAACGCAGCGGAAATACGCTTTTCAGGTTACGCCGTCCGCGAATAAGATTGAGATCAAACGTGCCGTGGAAGCCAAATTTGATGTTCAGGTGGAAAAGGTTGCCACAATGAACCGCAAGGGGAAAGCCAAGCAAATGACGGTTCGCAGTAATGGTCATACGATTCGGACACAGGGGAATCGTTCCTCGTGGAAGAAGGCGATCATTACGTTGAGAGAAGGATATTCAATCGATTTATTAAAAGGTGAAACGGCCAGCTAATTATGGGTATTCGTGAATTAAAGCCAGTTACTCCCGGTAGTCGCTTCGCATCGCGTTCCGATTTCAGTGAATTGACCAAATCGACACCGGAGAAATCGTTAACGGTTGCCTTGCGAAAGTCAGGCGGTCGGAATAATAACGGTCGGATTACGACTCGTCACCGTGGAGGAGGACATCGCCGCCGGTATCGTTTAATTGATTTCAAACGCAATAAATTTAATATACCGGGAAAAGTTTTTGCGATCGAGTATGATCCAAATCGCTCGGCGAACATTGCTTTGATTTATTATTCGGACGGAGAAAAGCGCTACATTCTGGCACCGGTCGGACTGAAAGTTGGTGATGAAATTATTTCCGGCGAAGACGCTCCGTTAAAAAACGGGAATTCATTGCCATTGAACAAGATTCCCAGCGGTATGGTCGTTCACAATATTGAGTTGGTCCCCGGAAAAGGCGGGCAAATGGTGCGAAGCGCCGGTGCATCGGCACAGATTATGGCTCATGATAATGGATTTACAACGCTCAAACTTCCTTCGGGTGAAGTTCGTATGGTTCGGGATCGCTGCCATGCGACCCTGGGGCAGGTTGGAAATCGAACCCACGAACAAATTGTCTCCGGAAAAGCCGGCCGAAGCCGCTGGTTGGGACGCCGACCCAAAGTTCGCGGTGTCGTGATGAACCCGGTTGACCATCCCATGGGCGGTGGCGAAGGGAAAACCTCCGGTGGCCGTCATCCAACGACACCTTGGGGAAAACCGACTAAAGGATATAAAACCCGTAAACGGAATAAAAAATCTAACGATATGATTGTTAAGAGGAGGAAATAGCATGGCCCGATCGATTAAAAAGGGACCGTACGTTTCTCCCAAGTTGCTGAAAAAAATTGAAGCATTAAACGAATCCGGGAAGAAGAAGGTGATTAAAACCTGGTCCCGTGGTTCGATGATTACACCGGAATTTGTGGGACATACCTTGGCTATTCATAATGGCAATAAGTTTATCCCGGTTTACATTTATGAAAATATGGTGGGTCATAAACTGGGAGAATTCGCCCCCACGAGAACCTTTAGAATGCATTCAGGAGACAGGAAGAAATAAGCTATGGAAGCGAAAGCAGTCAGTATGCATGTGCGTCAATCTCCCCGTAAAATGAGAAAGACGTTAGATAAAGTTCGGGGAAAACAAGTTGGTTTCGCACTTAATTACCTTCATTTCTCTCCTGAAAAAGCTGCGCAGGTAATTGAGAAAACCGTTCGGTCGGCTGTCTCTAATTTTATGAATTCATCGGATGACAGTAATCTCGATCCGGAAGTATTGAAAATTCAGACCGCTTTTGTGGACGGTGGTCCTCCCTTAAAGCGGTTTCGCGCTGCCTCTATGGGGCGTGTTTCCCGGATTCGGCGTCCTACCAGTCATTTAACCATTATCGTCTCTGACGAGTAAGTTAACAGGAGCTTCATTTGGGACAGAAAACACATCCAATAGGATTCCGGCTGACAGTCAATAAAGCCTGGCGTTCTAACTGGTTTGCTTCCAAAAAAACCTTTGCCGCCGAATTTGAGGAAGATACGCAGATTCGGAAATATTTAAAAGCCCGCTTACCCAATGCCGGGATATCAAAAATTGAGATTAGCCGCACATCAAAGATCGTTACCGTGACGATTCATACGGCTCGGCCGGGAATTGTAATCGGTAAAGGAGGCGAGGAAGTTACTCGTCTGAAAAAAGAGGTAAAGCAGTTAACCAAGAAAGATGTCCAGATTAATATTTCCGAGATTAAACGTCCCGAACTGGATGCCGCCCTGGTGGGCGCAAATATCGCCCATCAGTTGATTCGAAAAATATCGTACCGCCGCGTAGTGAACAAAACGATCCAATCCACCCTGAGAATGGGGGCGGAAGGAATTCGGATTAACGTAGCCGGACGATTGGGCGGTGCAGAAATCGCCCGAAGTGAAAAATTTATGGCCGGTCGTGTCCCTCTGCATACCTTGCGGGCGGATATTGACTATGCCTTGACAGAAGCCAACACATCTTATGGTGTTATTGGAATTAAAGTGTGGATCTGTAATGGAGAGGTTCGCTAACCATGTTGGAACCGAAAAAAATTAAATTTCGTCGTCATCACCGGGGTAATCGTCGGGGAATGGCAAAAGGCGGGGACTATGTTGCTTTCGGAAGTTTTGGATTGAAGGCCATGGAACCCGGTTGGGTTTCTGCCCGTCAGATTGAATCGGCACGGATCACAATTGCCCGGGTCGTTCGTAAGACCGGTAAAATGTGGATACGTATTTTTCCTGACAAACCGATCACACAGAAACCGGCGGAAACACGTATGGGAAAGGGAAAGGGAGCCCCTGAATACTGGGTGTCCAATGTGAAACCGGGACGGATCCTGTTTGAGGTCGAGGGTGTAACGACGGATGAAGCAACTTTGGCATTTACCAATGCCAGCCATAAGTTACCGATTAAGACCAAAATTGTGGAACGGCGGGAGATATAAGCGTCATGAAAAAGTTGGAATTAATCGAAATGACCAAACCGGAATTGGAAACCCGTCTTCAGGATGATATGGATGCTTTGCAGAATCTCCGGTTTCAGAAAGCTTTACAACAATTGGAAGATCCGTTGCAGGTCCGGTATATGAAACGTGAAATCGCCCAGATTAAAACGGTTCTTCACGAATATGAACTGGGATTACGCCAGGATAAAGAATAAGGAAAAAAGGATGTCCCAGGAACGAAAAAAACAAACTTTGGTTGGGGAAGTGGTCAGCGCCAAAATGGAAAAAACCGTAGTGGTTAAAGTCACGCGGAAAATTATGCATCCGGTTTATAAGAAACATGTTAACCGGTATAAAAAATACATGGCCCATGTGTCCACCGTTGAACCCAAAATTGGTGATATTGTTCAAATAACCGCAACGCGACCCTTGAGCCGGCTTAAGCGGTGGCAGGTAAGTAACATAATCCGTGAATCGGTAAAGATCGGGTAAAATTGTGATTCAGCAGGAAACCAGATTAAAAGTAGCAGATAATACCGGCGCCAAGGAAGTATTGTGCTTCAAAGTGTTAGGTGGTTCCCGGCGGCGCTATGCGACGGTGGGTGATGTTGTTGTCGTTACGGTAAAGAAAGCCCTACCGGACGGTATGGTGAAAAAAGGACAAGTCAGTCGGGCGGTAATCGTACGGACGAAGAAAGAAATTCGCCGTTCCGACGGTTCCTATATTCGGTTCGATGACAATGCAGCCGTGTTGTTGACGCCGCAAAACGAACCCCGGGGAACGCGAATTTTCGGTCCGGTAGCGCGAGAACTTCGGGAAAGCGGTTACATGCGTATCGTATCGTTAGCGCCGGAGGTATTATAATGCGGTTGAAAAAAGGTATGCGGGTACGCGTTATCCGTGGAAATCATCGCGGCGAAGAGGGAAAAATTTTACGAATATTTACGAAATCCAACCGGGTCATTGTGGAAGGAGTTAATTTCATGAAACGGGCAACGCGTCCGTCTCAGGAAAATCCCTCCGGAGGTTTCGTGGAACGAGAAGCTCCGATCCATCTTTCCAATGTGATGTTAGTGCATGGCGGTGAGACAACAAAAATCGGATACCGAAGATTGGAAGACGGAACAAAAATTAGAATTGCCCGGAAAACCGGGGAAGAAATAGAGTCTTAATCATGACGGAAGAGAAAAAGAAAACCACCAAAACGGCTGCTAAGAAACCGGTTAAAAAGACGCCGAACAAAACGGTTAAAAAAACGACGCCTAAAAAACCAGTACCCAAAGTTGTTAGCGGACCGTACATACCGGCGTTGAAACAGGAATATAGGAATCGAATTGTTCCCAATATGATGGAGCGTTTCAAATACCATTCCGTTATGGAAGTCCCGCGTTTACAGAAAATTACTTTAAACATGGGAATTGGTGACGCCAAGAACAATCCCAAAGCTCTGGAGAGCGCGGTGAATGAATTAACCGTGATTACCGGTCAAAAAGCCGTGGTTACCAAGGCAACACGGGATGTTTCGAATTTTAAAATTCGCCGCGGGTTCAATGTTGGTTGTTCGGTCACTATGCGTGGAAACCGTATGTATGAATTTTTCCAGCGATTAATCACAGTTGCGCTGCCCCGAACCCGCGATTTCACCGGTCTTTCCTTTAAATCGTTTGATCGTCGTGGGAATTACAACTTCGGGATTAAAGAGCAACTGATCTTTACCGAGATTGATTATGATAAAATTGATCATATCCATGGTCTCGATGTAGCCATTACGACCACTGCCAAAACGGATGAAGAGGGTTATTGGCTGTTGAAAGAATTCGGCTTCCCGCTTCGGGATAAGCCGGTGAAAAAAGAAGAATTAGTTGAGGTTGCTTAATGGCAAGAAAATCTTTAATTGTTAAGGCAAAACGAACGCCTAAATATTCCAGCCGAACCATCCGTCGTTGTTTTCGATGCGGTCGTCCCCGTGCTTTTATGCGGAAATTCGGGGTTTGCCGGCTCTGTTTTCGGGAAATGGCCTTAAAGGGTGAAATCCCCGGTGTAACCAAGGCCAGTTGGTAAAGGAGACTGTTTGAATGTCAATGACTGATCCCATTGCAGATTTTTTAACCCGTATCCGAAATGGTTTAAAAGCCAATAAGCGGTGGGTGGATATCCCTTCCTCCAAATTGAAAAAACGGATTGCTTTTATCCTGCGGGAAGAAAAATATATTGAAAATTTTATCTTTGTTAAGGATGGAATCCGGGAGAATATCCGCATCTTTTTGAAATATGACCGCCAGGGAGGCCCCGTGATTTCCAAGTTGGAACGAGTGAGTAAACCCGGCCGTCGGGTCTATGTGAATTCGTCTGAAATTCCCCGTGTTTTAGCCGGAATGGGTATTGCCATTCTGTCTACATCACAGGGAGTTGTTTCCAATAAAGTCGCCCGCAAATTAAAAATCGGCGGCGAAGTGATTTGCAACGTCTGGTAAATAATTATGTCAAGAATTGGTAAAAATCCGATTGTAATTCCCGATAAGGCAGAAGTGAGTCTGGTTTCGGGAGCAGTCAATGTTAAGGGACCGAAAGGGTCGCTTTCAATCCCCGTCCACCCGGATATGCACGTGGAACAAAAGGACAATCAAATCCTGGTGACGCGTCCTTCCGATGCAATAAAACATCGGTCATTACACGGAACCACCCGCCAGTTGATTTACAACGGCGTAGTGGGCGTAACCGAAGGTTTTAAAAAGGAATTGGAAATCCGCGGTGTGGGATATCAGGCTTATATGACCGAAAATCGCTTGGTTCTACAATTAGGTTTTTCGCATGAAATTATATTTGATCCGCCGGAAGGGATTGAATTGAAAACCGAACGGACAGCGATTACAATTTCAGGAATCGATAAGCAATTAGTCGGCGAAGTCGCCGCGAAAATCCGGTCCTTCAGAAAACCTGAACCATATAAAGGAAAAGGCATTCGTTACAAAGATGAATATGTCCGGATTAAACAGGGTAAAACGGTTGGTTCTTAATTATGGGTAAATTACAAAACGCAATAAAACGCCAGGAACGTCGGCGAAATCGCAGTAAGCGCGCCGCCCGGTTCCAGGTTGGCCGTCCCCGGTTATGTGTCTATCGCAGCCTGAGACACATTGAAGTCCAGGTCATTGATGATTTTAAAGGGATAACCATGGTTTCCGCTTCTTCCCGGGACAAAGATTTACAGGATTCGGTGGCGAAAGCTGAATCCAAAACTGCCGTCAGTAAATTGGTAGGTGCAAAGATAGCTGCCAAAGCATCCGAGCAAAATTTGAAGCAGGTTGTATTTGATCGAAACGGATTTCCCTATCACGGGCGGATTAAAGCTTTGGCTGAAGCCGCACGCGAAGGCGGACTGGAATTTTAAAGGAAATATTTATGATTAATCCTGCAGAACTGGAATTAAGAGAAGAAACCGTGATTCAAATCCGACGGGTTGCTAAAGTGACCTCCCGTGGGAAGCGGTTCCGTTTTTCGGCCCTGGTAGTGGTCGGCGATGGGAAAGGTCACGTCGGTGTGGGTCAGGGAAAAGCCGGCGAAGTTCTATCTTCGATCAACAAGGCCAAGGAAAACGCCAAACAAAATTTATTCCGTGTTCCTCTGGTGAACGGAACAATCACCCATAAAATAATC
This sequence comes from FCB group bacterium, assembly GCA_013152835.1. GTDB lineage: Bacteria > Fidelibacterota > Marinisomatia > Marinisomatales > J089 > J089. The sequence continues at coordinate 17,239 of JAADFQ010000068.1, read as the reverse complement.
GGTCAATACGGAGCCAGCAAAGTCATGTTAAAACCGGCTTCCACTGGTACCGGAATCATCGCCGGTTCCGCCGTTCGGGCAGTGATGGAACAGGCTGGGATTTCGAATATTCTGACCAAGCGACTGGGCGCCAGCAATTCATTGAATGTGGTGAAGGCCACGGTTCAGGCTCTGCAAAATTTGCAAGATGTAGTTACGATTGCCTCCCGTCGGGGAATTACGATTAGACAGGTGTATAGTTGATATGGCAAAAAAGAAAACCAAATCGCTGAAAATTACCCAGGTTCGAAGCCGAATCGGATATAAACCTGCGGCAAAACGAACTTTGGATGCATTAGGACTGCATCGGTTGAATCACTCCGTGATTCAGCAGGACTCGCCGTCCATTCGGGGAATGATAAAAAAAATTGAATTCATGCTGAAAGTTGAGGAAATCGGATGAAATTGGGAGAATTAAAACCGGCTCCCGGTTCAACAAAAGATACCAAACGTCGTGGGCGGGGTCCCGGATCCGGCTTGGGTCGTACCGGCGGCCGTGGAAATAAAGGCGCCGGACAGCGGAGTGGGAATAAACATCGCCCCTGGTTTGAAGGCGGACAGATGCCGCTGTTACGCCGGTTACCAAAACGGGGATTTTCCAATTATCCTTTTCGAAAAGAATTTCAAATTGTGAATCTTGTTGATCTGGAACCACTGGGTGCGAAGGAAATAACTCCTGCTGAACTGAAAGCCGCCGGTCTTATTCGTTCGGAATACCAACCGGTGAAAATTCTGGCGAATGGTGAATTGACTAAGGCGATCAATGTTTCAGCCAGTGCTTTCAGTAAATCAGCAGCAGAAAAGATTACCAAGGTAGGAGGCACTGCGACGGTCCTGTGATCGATAAAATTCGAAATATCTTCAATATTCCCGAACTCCGCAGGCGGATATTATTCACTCTCGGTATTCTGGTTGTGGTGCGAATTGGCGCCCATATTCCGGTTCCCGGTATTGACGGGAAAGCGCTGGGAGCTGCAATCCAAAATTTCCAGAATACACTTTTCGGCTTATATGATTTGTTTGCCGGCGGTGCGTTCCGTAAAGCAACCCTGTTCGCTCTTGGTATCATGCCTTACATTTCGGCATCCATTATTCTGCAGTTGATGGGCGCCGTGGTTCCCTATTTCCAACGTCTTCAAAAAGAAGGCGAAGAGGGACGGAAAAAGATTAACCAGCTTACACGCTATGGTACGGTGGCTATTGCCGGACTTCAATCCTATAGTGTGGCCGTTTTCCTGGAAAGTATGACCGCTTCCGTCCAGGGAGGTGTATTACCGGTTGTTCCTCATCCGGGAGCCCTCTTTAAATTTACTGTCATTGTGAGTCTGGTGACGGGAACCATGTTGATGATGTGGCTTGGTGAACGAATCACCGAACGGGGAATCGGCAATGGTATTTCCCTGATCATTATGATTGGTATTTTATCCCGGTTTCCCAATGTTGTCATCAGCGAAGTGACCCTGATCCGAGAAGGCGTCCGTGGTATGCTTGGGGAAGTGGTTTTACTGGGGATCATGTTTATTATTGTCGCATTCGTGGTTCTGTTGACGCAGGGAACCCGGAAAATTCCGGTCCAGTATGCTAAACGCGTTGTCGGCAGGAAGGTCTACGGCGGGCAGTCCACACATATTCCCATGCGGGTAAACACTGCCGGTGTGATGCCCATCATTTTTGCCCAGTCAATCATGTTTATTCCCAGCACTATCGCCATGTTTTTCAGCGACAGTGAATTCATGCAGGGTGTCATGCGATGGTTTTCCTATGACCATCCTTTTTACTGGTTCGTGTTTGGCATTGTGATTGTTTTCTTCACCTACTTTTATACCGCAATTGCTTTCGATCCAACCCAGGTATCAACGACCATGAAACAACAGGGCGGATTTATTCCCGGTGTGCGTCCCGGAAAACGCACCGCCGAGTATATTGACAATATTTTGACCCGCGTCACCTTACCCGGATCTTTTTTCCTCGCTTTTATTGCTATTTTCCCCTATATCCTGATGAATATCATGGATATTGGATATGATCTGGCTTCTTTTTTCGGGGGAACCAGTCTGCTGATTATTGTGGGCGTTGCCCTGGATACATTACAGCAGATTGAGTCTCACCTGTTGATGCGACATTACGATGGATTTCTGACGCGCGGAAAAATCCGTGGTCGGAGGAGAATGTAATGGTTCGCATTCGATCACAGCGGGAAATTGCCCTTATCGAAGCCAGTAATAAAATAGTGGCCCGTACCTTGGATATGCTGGAAGATCAGGTGAAGCCGGGTGTCTCTCTGTTGGAATTAGACCAGTTGGCAGAAGATTTTATTCGTGCTCAGGGCGCTCATCCTGCTTTTAAGGGCTATATGGGATATCCATCCTCCTTGTGTATTTCAGTTGATGACGAGGTGGTTCACGGCATTCCAAGTGATCGGATGTTAGCGGAAGGTCAGATCGTCGGTATTGACTGCGGTGTTGAGAAAGATGGTTATTTTGGCGACTCAGCGCGCACATTTGCTGTGGGAGAAGTCGATCCCGAGAAAATGAGGCTGATGAATATCACCAGGGAATCACTCTACAAGGGAATTGAGCAAGCCAGACCGGGAAATTATGTTTCCGATATTGGTCACGCGGTTCAATCCTATGTGGAAGCCCACGGGTATTCCGTGGTGCGAGAACTGGTCGGACATGGTATTGGCACCGAATTACATGAGGATCCTCAGGTTCCCAATTACGGCGTTCCCAAACAGGGCTATCGGCTTCGGGAAGGTATGTGTATTGCCATCGAACCGATGATTAACGCAGGAAAAAAAGACGTGTATACCGCTGGTGACGGTTGGACGGTATTAACCAAAGATGGACGTCCCAGCGCTCATTTTGAGCATACGGTGGCGATTGAGACCAATGGTCCCCGAATATTATCCAATGGAGCGGCAAATCATGGCTAAAGAAAAAGCAATTCAGGTTGCCGGTGTCATCAAGGAAACATTACCTAACGCCATGTTTCGAGTGGAGATTGAAATCGGCGGAAATAAACATGAAGTGCTGGCGCATGTCAGCGGTAAAATGCGGATGCATTTCATTAAAATTTTACCCGGGGATACAGTGACCCTGGAAATTTCACCATACGACCTGTCGCGTGGTCGTATTGTCTATCGTCAGAAATAGAGGAATCATGAAAGTTCGTCCATCGGTAAAAAAAATGTGCGACAAGTGCAAAATTATTAAGCGAAAAGGGGTGGTGCGGGTAATTTGCTCCAACCCCAAACATAAACAAAGACAAGGATAGGAGTAGCGAGTGGCCCGTATTGCTGGAATTGATATTCCCCGGGATAAAAAAGTACCGTATTCCCTGCAGTATATTTTCGGGATCGGATTGACCCGCGCAAAACAAATTTGCGAACTCGCCGGTGTTGATCAGGAATTGCGGATTAAAGATTTAAGCGAAGAACAGGTAACCGCCCTGCGCGGTGCGGTGGAAAAGAACGAATCAAAAATTGAAGGTGAACTCCGTTCAGAAATTGCCATGAATATCAAACGATTAAAAGATGTTGGCAGTTATCGTGGATTGCGTCATCGTCGTGGTTTACCCGTGAATGGTCAGCGGACAAAAACCAACGCGCGAACCCGAAAGGGTCGTAAACGGACGGTGGGTATGGGACGCAAGGGACCTGGAAAGAAAGGATAAAATAAGTGGCAGCCAAGAAACAGACCAAGACCCGTAAAAAGAAGAAAAAGGTTGTAGAACCAAACGGTGTCGTCCACATTAAAGCAACATTTAACAATACACATATTACCTTTACGGATGCCTTTGGGAATGTCGTTGCCTGGTCAACAGCCGGCACGTCCGGTTTTAAAGGATCGCGGAAGAATACGGCTTATGCTGCTTCCATGGCTGCTGATAAAGCGGCCAAAGAGGCGATCAATATGGGTCTGAAGAGTGTTGAAGTTCGAGTGAAGGGACCCGGTGCCGGTCGTGAATCCGCGATTCGCGCGCTGGCCGTTGCCGGATTGCAGGTTTCTGCAATCAAGGATGTTACGCCCCTTCCTCATAACGGATGCCGTCCGCCAAAGCGTCGCCGCGTCTAAGTAGAATGAATCAGGAGCATTATTAAATGGCAAAATTGATGGGACCCCGAGGCAAGTTAGTTCGGAAATTCGGGGAAAATATTTTTGGAAATCCCAAATATGATCGTCTCTTGGGACGGAAAGCATACGGTCCGGGCCAACATGGACAATCTCGCCGCCGCCGCCTGTCAAACTACGGCGTGCAGTTGCTGGAAAAACAAAAGATAAAAATGTCCTACGGGCTGCTGGAAAAACAATTCCGCAATTATTTTAAAAAAGCCGATCAAATGACGGGGGAAACAGGTATTAATCTGTTACAATTATTGGAACGGCGATTGGATAACGTAGTGTATCGGTTAGGATTTGCTCCAACACGTCCGGCGGCGCGGCAACTGGTCAATCACGGCCATTTTTTAGTCAATAATCGAAAAGTAAATATTGCTTCTTTTCTGGTCCGTCCCGGTGATGTTATCCAGGTTCGGGATCGGAGTAAAAAAATGGATACAATTCTTAATTCCATGAAAAGGATCAAGGGCGATATTGATTTGGCCTGGCTGGAACTGGATAAAGCCAAAATGCAGGGGATCTTTCTGGAAATTCCGGAACGGGATCAAATGAACCTGACTTTCAATGAACAATTGGTCGTTGAACTCTACTCAAAATAATTAATCAAAGGGCAATCAGCTACATGGCAAGCGAATTTAAATTGGATGTTGACCTCGATAAAGGGTCCCAAACATCTACTTATGGTAAATTTACCATTCAACCTCTGGAACGTGGTTTCGGGATCACTATCGGCAATGCGCTGCGTCGGGTCCTGCTTACCAGTATTCCCGGAGCTGCAATCACTAATGTTAAATTTGATACGGTCGTGCATGAATTCTCCACGATTAAAGGAGTGAAGGATGATGTGGCCGATATTATCATGAATCTGAAAGGTGTCCAGTTCAAACTGATGGATAATAATCCGGATAAGGTTGAATTGACACTTACCGGAAAACATGTGTTTACGGCCAAGGATATCCAGGCTCAGAGCGATCAATTTGAAATTCTGAATCCGGATCACTATATCACCGAACTCAATGATGAAGCCGAATTGAAGATGGAAATGTGGATCGGTATTGGTAAGGGCTATGTTCCCAGCGAGGAGAATGAACTTCCCAGCGCCCCCATCGGTGTCATTGCTATTGACAGTATTTTCAATCCGGTAAATCGGGTAATATTCAATACAACACCGCTACCCGGTGCCAAGGAATCCCAGGAATATCTCACGATCGAAGTGGAAACCAACGGTTCCATCTCACCGAAGGATGCCATATCACATGCATCCACAATTCTGAAGGAACATTTCCAGGTGATTGAAGCTATCAGTCGACCGGAAGTATTGGAAGTTACCGATAATATCAGTTCGGAAACCGTGGCGGTGCGCGCATTGCTCAGTTCTACGATTGATGAAATGGAACTCTCCGTCCGTAGCTTCAACTGTTTACAGGCCGCCGGAATCAAATTCATCCATGAATTGGTGAGCAAGGAAGAAAATGAAATGCTCAAGTACAAGAATTTCGGGCGTAAATCACTCACCGAACTGGTTGAAAAACTGGATGAAATGGGACTATCCTTCGGGATGGATGTGGATAAATATTTAAAAGAAGACCTTTAATATCTCATGCGACACTTAAGCTCAAAACGCAGATTGGGACTTTCCAGTCGCAGTCACAAGAAGGCCATGATGTCTTCCATGACTGTTTCCCTGATCAAACATAAACGGATCAAGACAACCCATGCCCGGGCGATGGAATTGCGCCGGTTTGTTGAACCTTTGATTACGTTTGCAAAACGGGGTGACCTTCATGCCCGGCGTCAGGTATTGAGGAAAATCCAGCATAAGGAAACGGTAGCCGCATTATTTAACGAAGTTGCTCCCGCTTATGCCAATCGTCCCGGCGGATACACCCGTGTTTTGAAGCTTGGTTTCCGCGATAATGACCGCGCAGAGGTATCGATTATTGAATTGGTTGATCTGGTCACCGTTCAGGAAAAAAAGAAAAAATCAAAAGAGAAAAAGTCGAAAGAAAAAGACACTGGGCAGTCCGAATAGGACGCTTACTTGTTTTTCAAATCCCCTTATATAAGCAGGAAAATCCTTTGGATTTTCCTGCTTTTTTGTTTGCAAACGGGTACGACGTTGGCCGGGAATCCGCGCTTTCAGTATCGCTATTTATGGGTGGTAAGAAATACACTCACCTCTAAGGCAAAAATCGATCAGATGTTATTTATTTCCCAGGAAGCGGGAATAACGGATATATTAGTTCAGGTGCGAGGACGTGGAGATGCCCTATACGAATCTTTACTTGTGCCAACCAGTCCTCTGTTGAAAAATGCCACCTTTGATCCCCTGGCCTATGTCCTGCAAGAAGCGCACCGTCGAAGTATTCGCGTACATGCCTGGGTGAATGTTTACGTCGTCTGGTCCCCGAATCAACAGACCGCACCACTCGGACATTTGATCTATGAGCACCCGGAGTGGTTCGATCAGGATTATTCCCGGCAGGATTTGCCGGAGAACGGAAGACAAATCACCGGTGATCCGGATGAAGGATATTATTTATCACCGAATCATCCGGCAGTGTCGCCGTATCTGCTGAGTGTCTTCCGCGAATTAGCGGCCAGATATCCAATAGATGGACTACATCTGGATTATGTACGCTATAAAGGAGCACCCTATGGATATAATCCGGATGCCCTGGCTCAATATAAGTTGAATACGGGTAAAGACCCGCGAAAAGTTGTACTGAATTTCCGCAAAATGCCGGATAATCCGGTATATCGTTCCGAGAAAAACAAATGGGATGATTCCCGTCGGAAGGCCGTAACGCAACTGGTGAGTTCAATCCATGATATGCTGCAGGAAGTACGACCGCAATGTGCTCTTTCCGTTGCTGTGAAACCGGACTTGATTCAGGCACGGGAAAAATTTTACCAGGAGTGGGATGTGTGGCTTGCCGCCGGCTACGTGGATTGGGTCATTCCCATGAACTATTCATCGAATCTGCATGAATATGCCCGGGTCATTGATGTAATTTATGATAATTTACCTGAAAAATACCGCAAACGAATCATCATGGGTTTAGCCCTTTACAACCAAAAGGCTCCGGAAGCGGGAGATAAAATCAAGTATACCCTGATCACCCGGTTTCCCGGAATTTCATTATTTAGTTATAATACGTTACAGGAACATCCATTCTACCTCCGTGATTTAGGGTTAAATCCGTGACATTTACTAAAAAATAAAACTGTTTATTGTCTAAAAAACAAGTAACTTATTCCATTACTCTGGCTAATCAGAGCGTCATTTCCTGATCGAGTGTCCTTGATCAGGTTTGATGTGAGCGAAAAAGGACACGTAGATAAAGGAAGTATTTGTGAACATATATGTTGGAAACATTTCTTTTTCAATGAGCGAAGAAGATTTACAGCAGTTATTCGAAGAATACGGGGAAGTAACCTCGGCCAAAATAATCAAAGACCGTTTCACCGGTCGTTCACGTGGATTTGGATTCGTGGAAATGGCAGATAATTCTGCCGGCAACGCAGCCATTGAAGCACTCAATGAAAAGGATTATCAAGGTCGTCCGTTACGGGTTAATGAAGCGCGCCCACAAAGAGAACGGCGTCCGCGGAACTATTAAAGTACCCCAATAAACCGGGAGGGTAACCTGCTCCGGAAAAATAAAATCGGCTGAGATACAGTGATGCATCTTAGCCGATTTTTTTATCCCAATATGGAAAAACCAATTCCGACTGTGTGGGATGTTGACCGTAGGAGTGTGCTTGAACCGATGTCACGGGATTTTCCCGCAGGGCTCCCAATCATGAACCAACTTTCTGCAGAGATCGAATGGAATGTAACCGGAATGGACTTCATGGAGGATTATCTGGGGTAGAATGAAATCCGATATTCAAATCCGGGAGATGATGATCGATGATTATGAAGCTGTCTTCAATCTCTGGAATGGGATGGAAGGGATTGGACTGAGTGCGTCAGATGAACTGGAACAGATTGAAGCCTATTTACATCGTAATCCCGGACTGAGTTTAGTCGCCGTTTGCAGAGAAACACTTATTGGAGCCGTCCTTTGTGGTCATGACGGCCGCCGCGGATATATTCATCATCTGGCGATTCATCCTGACAATCGTAGTCGGGGAATTGGTACACGAATGGTCCAGGATTGCCTGAAACGTCTGACGGTGTTGGGAATTCAGAAGTGTCATATATTTCTGATCCCTGAGAATCAAAAAGGATTTGAGTTCTGGTCTCGAGCAGGATTCTATTTTCGGGATGATCTGGAGTTAATGTCTATCGATCTTGAGTAAAGATGTACCAATTAATAATAAAAAATAGTAAGGAATAAAAATGGGTTTAAAAGGGATTGAAATCGTTAGTGTTGATCTGGAAAAATTACTTAAAATGCTAAATGGCGCCCTAAGTGAAGAATGGTTGGCTTACTATCAGTACTGGGTGGGAGCCCGAGTGATGGAAGGTCCTATGCGCAGTGAAATCGAACCGGAATTATTACTCCATGCCGATCAGGAATTGAATCACGCGGTTCTGGTCGTGGATCGTATCAGCCAATTGGGTGGCACACCGGTTCTGACTCCTGCCGATTGGATGAAATACAGCGACTGTCCGTACGAAGCACCTCTGGACACCTATGTGGAGGCGATTCTGAATCAGAATCTTAATGGTGAACGGTGTGCCATTCAACGCTATCAGGAATTGGCGGATTTCACCAATGGGAAGGATCATACTACTTTTCAAATAGCCACGACAATATTAAATGAAGAATTAGAGCATGAACAGGATATCGAAGACTGGATTGCCGATCTGGATCGGATGAAAGAGGATTTACGACGGCTGAAACTTTGAAACGTCTTCATTGATTGCTTTAATAAATTTCTATTTTGTAAGTAAACTTCGATAATAGTTTACGGGAAGCACCACAGTAAATGCTGTTACATCAGATGTTAAGAAAATGAAAGTCACATTTATAACGCTTAGTCTATTAATGGTTTACGCGTGCAGTGATCAGAATCAGGAGACCGATTGTATTCCCACTGAGCAAAATTATCATTGGACGGCAGAACCGTTTAAAACCGACTTCACAATCCAATTTCCATCGAACTACAATGGTCCCGGTCTGCACGGATTTGAGGGTAATATTTTTTACAAAGCCCGAACCGATAGTTCTGTAGAATTCGAATACTTTTATTGTGGACCCCTGAATTGTGAAGATTTTGGTGATACATTGCCAAATCCGTACCCGGATTCAATTATGGTGAATTATGGATCATCCGAGGAACGGAATATGAATCAACTGGTCCTCTTCTGTACGAATGGTGAAGAAACCGGTATCTTTTATCATGATCAGAATGAAATAGCGAAGGGAAAATACTTTCAACGGGTTAATCGTGTTTATTTGGAAGCGTTATCTATTCGATATGATCTAGGGCTGGAGGATGAAGTGGAAAATATACTCCGGACAATTCAACCGGATTGAACGGGATCTGGCGAGGACCGGCCGATTCTACTGATTTCCGCCATTGTTTTATCCCACCAACGTTTAGAGATTCTTCCCTGTCTGGAGGGTCTCTCTCAGGCAGGATCGGATTCAACTATTTAGAGATTGTTATGATTAACCGGGCTATCTCCGGCTTTATCAGGAGAATTAACTATGAGCAAACGAACAATTAAGGCGCCGCGGGGTACGGACCTCCATTGCGCAAACTGGCAGATTGAAGCGCCATACCGGATGATTCAAAATAATCTGGATCCGGATGTAGCGGAAAATCCCGATGAACTGGTTGTGTACGGGGGAAAAGGGAAAGCTGCCCGGAATTGGGCGAGTTTCGACGCAATATTAGATGCTTTACAAAAACTGAAACCGGATGAAACTCTGTTGGTACAGTCCGGTAAACCGGTTGGCGTTCTCCGAACACACACGTATTCACCCCGGGTGTTAATCGCCAATTCCAATCTGGTTCCCAACTGGGCCTCCTGGGAAGTGTTTCATGAGTTAGATCAAAAGGGATTAATCATGTATGGCCAGATGACGGCCGGAAGCTGGATATACATTGGTACCCAGGGGATTCTTCAGGGAACCTATGAAACCTTTTCAGCGGCGGCCAAAACACATTACGGCGGGAACTTGTCCGGGAAATTCATCCTCACAGCAGGATTAGGCGGAATGGGTGGTGCTCAGCCATTAGCGGTAACCATGAATAGTGGCGTCGTCCTGGTGGTGGAAGTGGACCGACATCGCATCCAACGGCGGTTGGAGACCAAATATCTGGATCGTATGACCGAATCGTTGGAGGAAGCGTTAACCCTGGTTCAGAATGCCGTGGCGAAGAAAAAACCGCTGTCGGTCGGATTATTGGGCAACGCCGCCGATGTGGTTCCTGAGTTGGCGCGAAGGAGAGTAGTGCCCGATATGGTTACCGACCAAACTTCTGCTCACGACGAATTATTCGGATATGTTCCGAACGGTATATCCTATGAAGCGGCCCTGGATCTCCGCTCTTCCGATCCGGATAAATATGTGAAAGAAAGTTTTCGCACAATGGCCGAACATGTGCGTGGTATTCTGGAATTAAAAAGACAGGGCGCTATTGCTTTCGATTATGGTAACAATTTACGGGGGCAGGCGAAAAAAGCCGGCGTGGAAGACGCCTTCGATTTCCCTGGATTTGTTCCGGCCTATGTACGACCCCTGTTTTGCGAAGGAAAAGGACCCTTCCGCTGGGTGGCGCTTTCAGGCGATCCCGAGGATATTTATCGTACCGATGAAAAAGTACTGGAGTTATTTCCGGAAGATGAGGCGTTAGTCCGATGGATAAAACTTGCTCGCGAAAAAGTGCAGTTTCAGGGGCTCCCATCGCGTATTTGCTGGCTGGGTTATCGCCAGCGTGCTCGCTTTGGTCAGGCCCTGAATCAAATGGTAGCTTCCGGCGAATTAAAGGCGCCCATCGTGATTGGCCGGGATCATCTGGATTGCGGATCGGTGGCCTCGCCATATCGGGAGACGGAAGCCATGCGCGATGGGTCCGACGCCATTGCCGACTGGCCCCTGTTGAACGCCCTGGTTAATACGGCCAGCGGCGCTACCTGGGTCTCCATACATCACGGTGGCGGAGTGGGCATGGGATTGGCGATCCATGCGGGACAAGTCATCGTGGCCGATGGTACACCGGAAATGGATATCCGTCTGAATCGGGTGCTGACCAACGATCCGGGTACTGGTATCATTCGCCACGCAGACGCCGGATATCCAGAGGCCCTCTCCAATGCGAGGAACTGGGGCGTTAACATTCCCATAACGGATGAATGAGCTGCCGGATCTGACGCTGACCCATATCGGGTCTTTAGTTTCGTATAATCCTGATCGCAATACTTTTCAGGAATGGAAAGACTGTGAATGCTCCATTCAGGATGGAAAAGTCATGTCCATTGGAAAACACCTTCCCGAAACGAAAAAGACGTTGGACTGCCAGGGAAAGCTGGTGACGCCCGGATTTGTGGATGCACACACACATCCCGTCTTTCTGCACGGGAGGGAAACCGAATTTCTGAAACGTCTTGGTGGGGCTTCATACGAGGAAATCGCCGCTGCCGGTGGCGGGATTCAATCCAGTATTCAGGGTGTGCGGAAAGCATCCAAGGAGGAATTAATCGCTATTGTATTGCGGCGTATGGATCGTTTTCTATCCCTGGGGACCACAACGGTGGAAGCGAAAAGCGGCTACGGTCTCAATGTGGAATCTGAACTTAAATCATTGGAAGTGTTGGATCGAGTGAATGAACAACATCCCATCGATATTATCCCCACATTTTTAGGTGCCCATTCGATCCCGGCGGAATATACCCAGCGACCCGATGATTATGTTAACCTGATATGTGATGAAATGCTGCCTGCCGTTGCGGATCAAGGTGTGGCTCGTTTTTGCGATGTGTTTTGCGAACGGGGCTATTTCTCCGTCGATCAATCCCGAAAGATTCTTGCTAAGGCCCGGACATTTGGTTTGGGTATTCGGCTCCATGCAGATGAATTCATGGATTCCCGTTCTGCTGAATTGGCTGCCGAACTGAAGGCCTCATCGGCTGACCACCTGATGGCCATCAGCGACGCAGGGATCAGGGCTTTATCTGAATCCGGTACGATCGCAACTTTGTTACCGGGAACGACATTTTTCCTCGGACAAACCAGTTATGCTCCATATCAACGGTTGGCCAAGGCGGGAATTGAAATTGCCTTAGCGACGGATTTCAATCCTGGAAGTAGTCATATTCAATCCATGCCATTCATTATTGCCTTGGCCTGTATCTACTTGAAGATGCCCGTGGAGGCGGCACTGATAAGCGCTACCTGGGTAGGCGCAAAATCATTGGGTTTGGAAAACCGGGTCGGTCACCTTATGCCGGGAGCACAAGCCGACCTGATCCTCTGGGACCTGGATTCTCTCGTGCAAATCCCTTATTCGGTGGGCAACGCAACGATTCGAACAGTGTTAAAATCGGGAATACCAGTTTAGACATACGTACCCTATTGGTGAAGACACCATGATGTGGCAATAACGGGGACTGCTGTAACCTTACATATCGCACCGGGCATCTTTCTTTGCGATTCAGGATAGCAACGCCTATATTTATGATATGGTAACTCGATCATCACTCTCGCACACGGGTTTATTTATTATCCTTTGGATTCTGTTACCCCACTTTTCGTCCGGGGTTCAAATTCGAAGAGACCTTGAATTTCAACGGTTATCCAACGAACAAGGTTTATCCCAGAATTCGGTGAATTGTATTGCGCAGGATTCCCTGGGCTTTTTATGGTTTGGTACCCAGGATGGATTGAATCGTTATGATGGGTATTCATTTACGGTTTTTCGTCCGGACCTGAGTGACTCCACCAGTATTCGTTCCAATTCCATCACTGTATTATTGACCGACCACGAAGGAATCGTCTGGATTGGAACCGATGATGGCGCCGGATTGATTGCTTTTAATCCCAGGACTGAACAATTTAAACATTTCAGCAAGGATTCAAATGATCATCAATTTTTAGGAATGGATATTGTTTATAGTCTTGCGGAAGATGATTCCGGAAATCTCTATATCGGTGGAAATAAGGGCTTGGTACGGTTCGATGAGTCCCGGACAAAATTTATTCCGGTAAAAATATCTGTATCTTCTGGGACAAAACAAACCGTGGTTACGTCTATCGCCGTTGATCGCGACGGAAGTATCTGGGCCGGAACGTTTCAGGGTGTCGTGCACATTGATATGGAATCCGATTCGGTTGTTACTTATAGCCATGAGGAGAATAATCCTGGGAGTCTGATCAATAATTATGTGGAATCCCTTGCCTGGGATTCGCAACATCACCTCTGGATTGGTACCGGTTCGGGATTGGATGTTTTCAATATCAAACAGGGTGACATAAAACATTTCGATCAATTGTTTGTCAAGACTGAACCGGGATCAAACCTTATAGTGAATGCGCTATATTCGTCTCCCGATTCACTGATGTGGGTTGGCACGGGGGCCGGACTCTTCCTGATTAACCCGGTAAACGGTGCAATTCAATCCATTGAAAGTGATAATCCGCATGTTGGGGGATTTCTGGACCACATGGTGTACTCCATTTTTCTGGATCGTTCTGGTGTTTACTGGTTTGGAACCGGAACCAAAGGATTACAGTCTTTCGATCCCCGGCGGAGAAAATTCCGACTGGAGACCAATAAATACCGAACTCCGGAGGGACTGATCTATAACTCAATTTTTGCGTTGATGGAGGATAAAAACGGTCTGATCTGGATCGGAACGGAAAAGGGGGGAGATATCTGGGATGTTGAGAACGATAAACACCAATGGATGGTCCATAATCCCGATGATCCTAATTCCCTGATGGACAATTCCATAACGGCACTGTATGAAGATCGTCGGGGGTATATATGGATTGGTACCGATAAAGGCGCAAATCGATATGACCCTGATAAGGGTACCTTCCTTGCATTTCAATACAATAAAAATGATAGAGCGTCTTTAGGGTATAATTTCATTTTTGATTTCGCGGAAGATTCGTCCGGTAACTTATGGCTAGCGTCTTATGGTGGTGGAATTAACGAGTATCATCCGGAATCGGGAACATTTACCCGCTATCTCCACCGTGAATCCGATCCGACGTCTATCGCCAGCGACTGGGTGATGAGTTTATATACCGATTCCCGGGGACGACTCTGGGTTGGAACAGATGGTAAGGGGATATCCGTCCTGGATCCGGAAACCAGAACTTTTACTCAGTACGTTCATGATCCTGAAAATCCGCAAAGCCTGAGCAGTAACAATGTTTACTCTTTTTACGAAAATCCTGCAGGCACGATGTGGATTGGTACCCATGGTGGTGGGCTGGACCAGATGGATATGGAAACGGGTTTAGTCAGCCGGTATTCCACGGAAACGGGATTACCGAATAATGTGATTTATGGTATTCTCCCGGATGAATTTAACAACCTTTGGCTTAGCACAAATAACGGGCTGGCACGATTTAATCCCGAGACCGGGGACGTAACACGATTTGATCGCTTTGATGGACTTCAGGGGACCGAATTCAACCAAGGCGCTTATTGCCCAAGAACAAACGGGGAGCTGGTCTTTGGTGGTATTGACGGAATCAATATTGTAGATCCCGGGAATATCAGGCTTAACAATAAAGTTCCACCGGTCGTATTTACCAATTTCAGCCTGCAGGGACGCCCGGTAAACCCGGGAACTGACTCGAAACTTTCCTATTCAATTAATTATCAGAAATCTATCATTTTAGAACATGAGGAAAATGATTTTTCATTTCGTTTTGCTGCCCTGAATTACTCGATTCCGGAACGCAACCAATATGCGTATCGGTTAGTCGGCTATAACCAGGATTGGGTAATGTCCGGAACAAAACGGCAAGCGCATTACATGAATATCAACCCCGGGACATATACTTTTCAAGTAATCGCCGCAAATAGTGATGGACTCTGGAATAAAACCGGCCGGTCGGTTGAAATTGTAATTCGGTCACCATTCTGGATGGCGTGGTGGTTTTCGTTAATAGTGCTTGGATTAGTATTTGTCGGGATTGGGTGGAGTGTCAGACGTCAATTATCCAAATTTTCCCGCGAAAGGATATTCCTGGAAAAACGCATACAGATACGGACAAAGGAACTCCACAAGAAAAATTCCAAGCTAACTGATGCTTATGAGAAACTTCAAAAGACCAATAAAAAACTGGCAAAATCCAATGAAGATAAAATATTGCTTATCGATACGATTACTCATGATATTAAGAATCCCTTAGGCGTCATTACCGGATTGGCTGATCTTTTGCACCAGGAAAATCCGGATAATCAGATGATCCAGGCGATGATTCGAAGCAGTGATTCCCTGACCCGGATTCTGGAGGACGTTGTAACAATTGCGCAGATTGCCCTTGATGAACCGCTTCCTATGGAAAAACTTGATTTAACCCAGATTCTGCGGACTGTCTGTGACGATTTTGAACAAGCCTTACGTTTGGCGGATATGAAACTGATCTGGGAAGTGGAACAAGGATTAGTTGTGAAAGCCAATATCATTATCCGGGCTATTTTCACTAATTACATGTCGAATGCGATTAAATATGCCCGGGAAGGTGGTTTGATTACAGTCTTAGGTCGTAAAGCCAAAAATGGTGGGATCTTTATTGCCTTCATGGACCGGGGAAAATCGCTGCCCCCGAAAATCCGTTCCCAATTATTTAAACGGGGATTTACCCTGGATCGCAACAGCCTGAAAAGTCGTGGATTGGGTTTATCCATTGCCAAACGCATTGCCTGGGAACATGGGGCGGAAGTGGGCGTGGAACCCAATACTCCCCAGGGAAATTGTTTTTATCTTCGTTTTCCTCCGGCAAACGAAAGAAAATCGAAACATGCATGATTCTGATAATGAATCATTTCTTTGGGCATACAACAGAACATTTGTACGCCTCCCTGGGGAATAAATACTTCGACACTAAGGGATTTTCATCATGTTTCAACGCCTGTTAATTCTGTTTATTACCATACCACTCCTGGAAATTCTGATTCTCATTCGATTGGGAGAATTAATGGGTTTTTGGGCAACGGTTTCGCTGGTAATCGGAACCGGTATTTTGGGTGCCTGGCTGGCACGACTTTATGGCTGGTCCCTGTGGATCGAAATTCAACAGGAATTGCAAATGGGTCGGATGCCCACCGATAAAATGGTTGACGGACTCCTGATCTTAATCGGGGGAATCGTATTATTAACTCCCGGTCTCCTTACCGATATTATGGGGTTTTTACTCCTGATTCCATTTACCAGGAAAATAGTAAAGGTTTGGCTAAAACAACGATTCGAAAAACAGATTTATGTCTCTGACGACAATGAAATATTCCGGGGTTGATAATCCTAAACTTTTAGAGGAACTTTGCGGAAGTTTCGAACTTCCGCAAAGTTGAATCAAAGTTCCTTCCCATTAATTTTCCCCGGGCTCCGTCCTTCCTTTGATGCTCCCAAATAACGACTATCCTTGGCCGCGTGCATTTCAAGATCATTTTAAATACAGTACCTTGCCTCGGAATGACGATTCCACGGGATAATTTTCTCTGGTGATGAGTTTATATAGATAGAGTCCTGAAGAAATATTGGCAGGGAATTTCACCTGAATGGTTTGGACTCCAGAATGAGTATTTTGGACGGTATAATCCCAGACCGTTCTTCCGGTTAATGAATAAAAAATAAGCCGGGCATCTCCTGCGGAAGCCATGGTGTACTGGACCGACAATTCCCGGTTGAATGGATTGGGGAAGGTGTGAACCATGCTGACGGTTTCCGGAATATTGTTTTGTATCGACAGAGGACTGAACTGGTTTTCATAATAATGGAGCAGGCCGCCATAGTCTCCAATGATCAAGTCGGGACGGGAATCGCCGTTAAGATCGCCGAAGGCGGGAGTGGCGTTTTGACTTACCGCTACTTCGTCAAAAAGCCCGCCCATTTCTACCCAGTTGGGTGCTGAGGGCAAACCATCATTGAGATAAAA
>JAADFQ010000067.1 GCA_013152835.1 FCB group bacterium | reverse complement strand
TTATCATTACCTGCTCAATTCCTATTACCACCGGTTGGGAAAAATGCTGCCGCGACCCAATCGGGGCAAGATAACCAATCCCACCACGGAATTGATTTACAAGTACCGTCATTCGGTGGACGAACGGATGGAGAAATTACTGGTCCGGAAACCGACGGATAAACGTTTGGAGAATCTGGTCACCATCGGTCTGAATCATGAGCAGCAGCATCAGGAATTGATGGTGACGGAAATCAAGCATATTCGCTGGCAAAATCTGTTTCACCTGAGGCCGGCCCTGGAAATAAAGGCGATGCCGGAAGTAGCGGTTCCTGATCTGAAATTCAATTCCGTACCGGGCGGCGACGTTTCCATTGGTCAGGATGAAACGGAATGGTGTTATGATAATGAAACTCCCCGGCATCGACGCTTTATTCAACCTTTTCAGGCTGCCAACCGACTAATTACCAACCGGGAATACCTGGCATTTATGAATGACAACGGGTATTCCAATCCGTTGCTTTGGTTATCCGATGGGTGGGAGGCGGTCCGGAAGTATCACTGGGAAGCTCCGCTCTACTGGGAATGGCGGGATGACCGGTGGTGGCAATGGACGCTGCATGGGAATCAACCTGTGAATCCGGACGCCCCGGTGACGCATATCAGTTTCTATGAGGCGCAGGCTTTTGCCACTTGGTTGGGAGTTCGTTTATTAACGGAGTTCGAATGGGAAACGGCGGCCCTTCATTCGGGAGCCAATAAGAAGAACGGGCAATTTCTGGAAGACCGGATTTATGAACCCGGCTTGCAATTCGGTCGTGAAGGATGGTTGGGATCGGCGTGGGCGTGGACCACTTCACATTTCGAACCTTATCCTGGATTTACACCCTTCCCCGGTGCCTTGATGGAGTATAATGCCAAATTTATGAATAATGTGCGCGTGTTGCGCGGCGGCTCCTGTGCCACACCCCGTTCCCATATCCGAATCACCTACCGCAATTTCTGGCACCCGGAAACCCGGTTTCAGTACACCGGAATACGCTGTGGAAAAGACGCCTGAGAATCCGATGGATCATGAAAAAATCAGCTCCCGGTTTTTTCTGATTGAACACGCTTTGTCAGGTACCAGAATTCATGGTTATTCTGAAGAACCGGGTGATCAAGATCCGTAGACCGTAGTCGATCGACACTTCGTACCATTCTTCAGTCCCAATCCGGAAACATAAATCGAAAATCCCCTTGGTCATTCCTTGTTGGTTATTCGATATTGGATATTCTTCCTTATCCCTAACGGGGCCGGATATCTATAGTACCGCTAAAAGTTTCTCCACCGATTTGTTTTCGCCGAAAACAATGAGCTGATCTTCCTGTCGCAACTTGTCCGTCGATTTAGGCATGGAATCGACAAATTTATTTTTATTAGTTCTTCGGATAATGAGAATATCCACGTTATAGCGCGATCTCAGCTTTAAGGAACCAATGGTTTTCCCCACGAAGGAGGTTGGCGTTTCGATCCGGATCATCGAGTAGCCGGGAAATACCTCGGTTTTCTCGTGGTAGTGTTTGTAAGCATATTTCATGGACGTTGCCAACGTGCTGGCTGAATGGGTCTGGACCAACAAATCCTGGTAACAGCGAATAATATCCTGCCGGTTTATTTGTCCGGTGACGTGCCCCTGATCGTCCAGAACCGGGATAATGTCGATGTCGCGTTCCGTCATCATGCGCATCACTTCCGGGATCGGCGTATCATCACGAACCGAGGGATATTCCGGGTTGGCCATGTCATGGGCCGTCGTATGTTCCGGAAGTTCCTCAAAGCGGTTCAGGTAGCGTCGGAAGGCATCCGTCGTTAAAGCTCCGGACATTTTCTTCTGTTCGTCGCAAACGTAAAAAATGGAATTGCTGCTGGAGCTTAGTGCCTCCATGAAATCGGAGATTACGGCTTTTTCGTCAATGGTGGAAATCATCTGTTTCTTTAACTGGCTAATCGACAGTTGTTTCATGATATTGACGTCCGCGCCGCCATGGATGTCCACACCGCGCCGCTTCAACTTGATGGTATAAATCGTACCGTCCAGCATTCTGGTCGTAATGACCAATGCCAGGATACTGGATATCATTACCGGCAGAATGACGTTGTATTCGGAGGTCATTTCGAAAATAATTAATATTGCCGTGATGGGCGCATGGGTCGTGGCAGCAACGACGGCGGCCATTCCTACCAGCGCGTAGGCTCCCGGAGAAGCGGTGATGGCCGGGAAAAGCGTATGCACAAGGAGACCAATCATCCCGCCCAACATGGAGCCGATAAATAACGAAGGCGCAAAAACACCGCCTGATCCGCCGGCGCCCAGGGTGATGCTGGTGGCAAATAATTTGGCCGCCAGAAGAATGATGATTAAATAGAACGGTAATTGTTCGGTTAAAACATTGCCCATGGTCTCATAACCGACGCCCATGATCTCGGGAAAAAAAATGGCGATGACCCCAATGATCAGACCGCCCACAACGCCTTTGAGGGTGGTGGAGATTTTCAGGCTGTCAAAAACATCTTCCGATTTATAGAGCGTTTTTACGAAAAGCCAGCCCACCAGACCCGCACAGATGCCGAGAATAACGTAGAAAATAATTTCGTACGGTGTCTTCATGGTGTAGATTGGTGGAATAAAAGCGGGGAAATCGCCAAATATGGAACGAATGATTACGGTCCCAAACACCGAGGATATCATAATCGGACCGATGGCCCGGACCGAGAAGTCACCGAGGATTATTTCGCTGGCAAAGATGGCGCCGGCGATTGGCGCGTTAAACGTTGCCGCGATTCCGGCGGCAGCCCCGCAACCGATGAAGGTCCGCATCCGCCGTTGGGGAACCTGGAAAATCTGGCCCATGGCGGAACCAAAAGCGGATCCGATTTGTACGATCGGGCCTTCGCGGCCCACCGATCCTCCCGCACCGATGGTAGCGGCGGAAGCCAGCGCTTTTATTAACACGACGCGCATCCGGATGAATCCGTTTCGCAGGGCAACGGCCTCCATGACTTCGGGAACGCCGTGTCCCTTGGCTTCGGGCGCCAGCATTTGCACAAATTTGGCCACCACTCCCAGCCCGACGGCCGGAATGAGTAACTTCATCCAGAAGGGGGATTCGCGCACAATTTCCACGAAACTGCCGGATTGCCAGAGGGCCGTTTGAAAGAACTGGATCAGTAACCGGAATCCGGCGGCAATGTAACCGGCAAATATTCCGATCAGAACGGCGATGATGATTACAAATAGTTGATCGTTGGATTTGAGACTGGATAAAATCTGCTGAATAATTTCATAAAATCGTTTGCGGCGGCGGATAAAGGTCCTGAGCTCGTGGATTTTTTCTTTTTTGATAGGTCGGTGTTTGGTTTGTCTGGTCATTTTTTTACAATCGGGTCAACAAGCTCCGTGAAATGAATTTTCTGAAAATCCGGTTAAAAAAGGCTTTAAATTTACGCTGACAGATATTCATTGATGTTAAGGAATTCGAATCAAATAGAATAAATGGAAATTTCGGAACCGGGCGCCTTGATTCGGCTGAACGGGACCATCGTTAACCGGAAAGTATTATGACATCGCACCAAAACCGCCGCCGGAGAATCAGGACCATAGCCGTCGATTTTGACGGCACCATTGTAGAAAATAAATTCCCCGAAATCGGCCGGGAAAAATTATTTGCCATTGAGACCTTGAAAATGTTGCAGAAAAAACAGCACCGGCTCATTCTCTGGACCTATCGCCACGGCCGAAAATTGGAAGAGGCGGTGGAATTCTGCCGGGAACGGGGATTGGAGTTTTACGCGGTGAATAACAGCCATCCGGAAGAGCGTTTTGATCCCGAACGGAGCAGTCGGAAAATTAACGCGGATATTTTTATCGATGATCGGAATGTCGGCGGATACCTGGAGTGGGGGGAAATTGTCGAAATACTGGAGCCGGACGAACATGAACTGCTGGAGCGTTATTACCGGAAGAAAGACTCATTTTTTCACCGGCTGTTCTCAAAAATTAATTCCAGATAAAAAGGAGCTGAAATGCCATACAAAACATTATTGGTAGGATTGTCGATGCACGGCGATGAAACGCCGATTATCGATGAAGCCGTCCGCCTTGCAAATTCATTCGGAGCACAATTAATCGCGATTCATGTAAATGATCCGAATGCCGGAAGTCTGACAATGATGATGGATAGTCCGGGGAAATTGATCACGGAGGAAATGGTGCGCGATTGTTTCCGCAACGCGGGTCATGAAGAAATTGCCCAGCGAATGGATGTACGCATTCCCCCGTCCGAATCCATACCCCAGGCAATCAAAGAAGCTTCCCAAAATGCTGACCTGCTGATTCTGGGTCATAAACGCATGTCCTATTTCAAAGAACATTTTCTGGATTCCATTGATGAGGGGATCGTTAACCATGTGAACTGTCCCGTTTTGCTGGTTCAGAAAGATGGTTAAATCGGATAAAAAGGTCTTATATATTGACTGTAAGAATACTTCTCCTTAGTTTCCGACGTCATTTTTTTGTGAGACGAATGCAAGAAGAAGGGGGTTACTATCCGGTGTTGATCAGACGAAATAAACGGACTTCCGACCATACGGTCGGAACGAGCCAAAAGTTCACAACGGGATCTGGTTTATAATGGCAATTCCGACCCATAGCGCGCAATCCAGGCTAATCCGGACCCTGTTTTTTATCACAATAGTCAGCCTCCTCGGCTTTATCGGATGCGCCCCCAAAGCTACCCACCAAACGGATCTTGATCCCCGGACCTGTGAGGGCTGTCATACCAACCGGGACCTCCTGAAAGAACTGGCGACGGATACACCGGTTGCCGTGGAAGCCGATTATGCCGGCGGGAGCGATTCCACGCTGGCGACTGTCTGGGAAAAAGTCTTCATCGATCTGGGCGCGGATGCTTCCGGCTTTCGCGATCTGGACCCGACTCACGGATCCTTTGGTTGCAAGGATTGTCACGGCGGAACCGAACCCGCCGATTATACCGGTGCCCATGATCCCAACGCCGGGTTTATTCGCGACCCCTCGGAAGATCCGGAAACATTTTGTACGCCCTGCCATGAAGAAAAAGCCACCGGTTTTGTCAACAGTATGCACTATCAAACCTGGGGTATTAAAACCGCTTTAGCCCAGCGGCAATTGGGAGCCGACAAGGACCACCGGAACTTTGATGAATGTCCGGCTGAAATCACCGAAGGCTATGACCGGGAATGTTCTTCCTGTCATGCTACCTGCGGACAGTGCCATTTGAGTCGTCCTACCGTGGCCGGTGGTGGTTTACTCGACTCGCACCGGTTTGCCGCCGTTCCCGATCCGGAAAACACCTGTGAAGTCTGTCATCAACAGCGGATTACAGCCGAATTATCCGGTGCTCTCCACGGGAATAATCCGGATGTTCATGAGGCTCAGGGGATCGACTGTCTGGGGTGTCATTCGGAAGATTTCCATCGGGATGCATCCTCGGAAAAATCGATTTATGATTTAACCGATCTGGCCGCTTGTCTTACGTGCCACGCCGATGCCGATTCGGCCAATGAATACCATGCAACGCATTGGCCCAACGGAGAAACCTATACGAATAGTCTGGATTGTCAGGTTTGTCACGCCCAGTCCTATACCAGTTGTTCCGGATGTCATACCAATGGTGAATGGAAAACCGATGGATTTTTCACCAGTGATTCTAGTCTCAAACTGGGATTAAATCCGGATAAGACGTTGAAACCGGAAGCGGAAGTCAAATGGGTTACTCTGCGCCATGTGCCCGTGACTCCCGAGACCTATGCTCCCTGGGGTTTGGCTACCCTGGCGGAATTTGACAGCCGCCCGACCTGGAATCATACTAGTCCCCATACGATTAATCGCTGGACCGCCCGTACGGACACCACCGGTGGCGGGGCCTGTTCCGATAACTGTCATTATCATGCCAATTTCTCCTTTGCAGATCCGGTGAATAAGGATTTGTATCTGACGCGTACGTTTATTCAGGAAAATTATTCTTCGGAAGAAACGGCCAACGATTCAGTACTTGTGGAAAACGGAAGTTGTGGTACCACCTGCCATGAGAGTTTTTAATTCATGGAATTACTTAAAATGATCAAATACTATCGTATGACGAATCGAAGTTATCTGAAAAGCAGCCTGTTCATCATCTTGATATGTTCGCCGCTGCTGTTCGCTTCCCGCCCGTCGATTCATTTATCCTCAACCCTGGTTACGCCGCGATTGCATCTCACAGAAACCGAAGAAACCACTGCCTGGAGAAATTTGCTGGTTATTCGCCAACCGGTGGGTTCCCGCAGCGAAATATTCACTTCGCTGGAA
>JAADFQ010000066.1 GCA_013152835.1 FCB group bacterium | reverse complement strand
GTTGAAGCAAGGTCTCTCCCAGCCGGAGACTGTCATCGATCTGAGTCGCATTCAGGACCTGAACAAAATAGAACGGCAGGATGATTATATTCATATCGGAGCCCTTGTATCTTTATCAACAATAGTGGAACACCCGACTATTCGTGAATACTTTCCCCTGATTCGGGAAGCGGCGGAATCCATTGGTTCACCGGTGTTACGGAAATCCGCCACACTGGGTGGGAATCTACTCGTTGCCAACCGATGTACGTTCTATAATCAATCCCCCGACTGGCGGGCGTCGATCGGGTCCTGCCTTCGTGACACGGGCGATATTTGTCAGGTGACAGGTGTGAGCGGGAATTGCTATTCGCGGAATGTTTCCGACCTTGCGCCGGCCCTGATCGCCCTGGGAGCAGAGATTACACTGTACGATTCCAAGGATACCCGTACCTTGGCGTTGGAAGACCTGTATGCACCGGACGGGATTCAGTATCACCGGGGGTTACGTCCCGGCACGCTGCTGACGGAGATTCGCATTCCGTTTCAAGAAAGCGAATCCTGGTTTCGTAAACTCAGGATCCGGCGGTCTGTTGATTATTCGTCGCTCACGATTGCTGCAGCGACACGGGCGAACAGCGAATTTCGCGTATGCGTGAATGCTATTTCCATGGCACCCGTAATGTTGGCAGGTGATAAAAATAAGATGACCCTGGATGAAATTCTGGCCTGGTTTCGGAAACACTGTAAAACGGTGAATAATGATTTGTTACCGCTGTCTTATCGACGTACAATGTTGTTTCGCTGGCTGGAAGAGTGGTGGAATTCAACCGTAGATGTTCCGACGGTCCACGGAGAGTAAATCCCTCTGGCCAATTACGGGTAACGGAAGAGCTTATTCTCTTTGACCTGTCTTTTTCGGGACATTAAATTCCCCGCGCTTTTTTAACAGGAAATTCATGCGAGAGTAGCTCAGTTGGTAGAGCACGACCTTGCCAAGGTCGGGGTCGCGGGTTCGAATCCCGTCTCTCGCTCTTTAGTTTAAGACTGATTATTTTAGGACAAAGTTTTTTTCGGATGGGAAGAATATCCGGTCATAATCTTTAGAAAATATTGCGGGCGGATCGTAAAGAAATATGTATTACACCTATATCCTTTATTCAGAAAAAAAAGACCAGTATTATATCGGTTACACTTCGGATATGGTTCAGCGACTAATTCATCATAATCTTGGGCATACACGCAGTACAAAGTCAGGAATACCCTGGCAGGTTGTTTATACCGAAATATTTATGGAAAAATCATTAGCAATTCGTCGAGAACGAGAGATAAAACGATGGAAGAGCCGCAAACTTATTGAGGAATTGATTCAAAGTCGGGGGCGTCCCGATTAATCGGGAAATCCCGTCTCTCGCTCAAATTGTTTTTAAAATCCGATTTGGACTGGATTAACCGTGTTAATACAGTCATAAACGCGGTTAATTGACTCCATATTTCCCTTACCTTCTTATATCGACACAATTAAACAATTGCTCGCTACTCCTTACGCATTTGTTTCACACAAATACTATCTGCCGGACTAATACCCGATTTGTCTTCGTATAGATTCCGCTTCATCACTTAACCACTGTCTGATTGAAAAAACGAACATGGAACGCGGGTAGCGTTCTAATCGGTCGTGCGGGAAGAAATAATGATTTCGGTTCCCGCGCCAGATATCCCAGGCCATTTGTCCGGCAGTAAACAGGGAAAACGACAGGATCATGGATTCATACCGGACACCAGTGCGATGCAGGGCTACCAGTTCTGCCCGGGGGAGTAATTTTTGTCCGCTTGACCACATATTCGATCCCAGTGAATTCGCACTGGCCATGGAGATCAATTGCGTATGTTTCAGGGATCGTCGCCATCCGCCCAGTATTTCCAGTGTAGTGTAACCCAGAAAGAGACCGGCGGAACGATGGAATCCTTTTGCCACAGAGAGACTCAGAGTAGAATAATCCAGTTCTATATGGTGAATGTTAAATAAGGACATGGAAAATAGAGAATCCTCGGATGTAGTGACATAGATTTCCGGTGAAATGAAGTTCCGATTATAATAGAATTTTTTAAACGGATACTTGCCGCCATCGATCGTGATAATGGTTCCTGAATACTGTTCAATCTGATCCATGCGGCTCATAAAACTAGTGCTCACATAGAATAAACGATCATAATCATTGTAAGCCAGATAAACATCGTTTAAAGGGAGCGCCACGTGTTCCTGGGTTGTATTTCGGGTCAGATAAATCGATTTCAAATCCATGGAATCGATCAAGCCCACTTCCGAATGACCGTCAAAGAAAATCACCACGTGATTTACATCTGCCAGGAGACAGGTAGTTCCCAGGACGAAAAGAAGAATTATTTGTCCGATCTTATTCATTCATATCATTAATCTGATTGTCATAAATTTAACCATCGTATGAAACCGAGTCTGCTTCTTTCTTTTCTGTTCCTGACCGGTCTTTCTGCTCTGGGAGCCCAACCGCGGCTGCTGGCGGGATTGACCGGCGGTTATTATGAGCCCACATTGACGGGTTTCGATACCAATGCAGAAATACCTACACCCAAATTCATGGCCAAGAATGTTCTTTACGGTCTGTCGCTGGAAGGTCAGGTGTTTTACAATACCCGGATCACTTATCAGGGATTGAATTCCAGACATTCCGGTAAGACCGTTTCCGGAGCAAATTTCAGTAGAACGCTAACTTATCGCTTACTTTCACTTCAGACATTTTACTGGCCTTGGCGTCGATTGGAACTTAATTTTTCCCTGGGAGCTGTAATTGGGCGGGGTGTGATCAACCTCAATACTAAAAATGCCAGTACCGACTGGGATGCCTTGCTGTCAAGCTATGGGAATTCATCCATTCCATTGTCTTCGTCTGATAACATGACGACCTGGTGGTTGGGATATGCTAGTTCAATCGGACTGCGATATTATCTCCGGTCCTGGCTAGGGTTGGATCTAAAAGCCGGGTTTATGCATAACGGATATCGTAGCAGCGCCTGGAAATTCCAGGGGAAAACCGTCACCGGCCCGTCACTGAGTTTGAAAAGATTGCCCTTATTTTCGCTCCAGGTCATATTCGGATGGTGATCAAACTGGCCAGATTCGGTATCCTGCTTGTGTTGATGGTGGCTTTCAGTGAGGGGCAATCGAAAGAAACTGCACAACCAGCAAAGCCCTGCCAGAGTCCGGTCTTACTGAAAGTTGCCCGGAACGGATTGCGATCTCTTAAACTGAGAGAAGTCCCGGTTTATGTTTATCGCGGGTGGCAATGCCGCCGGTCCGGTGTGAGCCGTGAGGCCTTTCGGAAAGTGGATCAGCGTCAACTGGAAACCGACTACACCAAGGCACACCGTTTTCTAAGCTGGACTTCTACGTGGGCCTATTGTGTAACATCGGTTGTGTTTTTGTTTTATTTGGAGAAACTCACGTAGGTTGAAAAGAGGGGGAACCAAACATGAAAATTCATGTCTAATTATCTCAATTTGAAACGTAAAGGAAATTATCGATGAAACGCTATTTTGGATGGACCACTTTGCTGGTCTTCTTGCTTATTCAATGCACCCCGAAACCGTCCCCTTCACCGGCCGGGCAAGTGCCGCTGGGAGTCAGCTCGAATCCACTCCTGGTAAAATTTAATGAAGTCAACCGCTTTAGTCGTCTGAAGACCGAACACATTCCCCAGGCGACGGATATAACGCTGGACCGGGCCAACAATATACTGGACGGCATTTTATCGATACCCGATGAAGAACGAACTTTTGATAACACGGTAAAACCGATTGATGAAATTTATGCTGTGCTGGGACGAGTAGAAAATCCGATTTATCTTATGGGCGCCGTTCATCCGGACGAAGCAGTCCGAACAGCCGCTGATTCATCGATTTTAAAATTTTCCAAATGGGAAACGGATTTTTCACTGAATGAGGATCTTTTCCGTGCCGTCCAGGCCTATGGGCAAACGGAGGATGCACAAAATCTCACCGGTGTGAATAAACGTTTTTATGATGACGTATTGAAAGATTTTCTCCGTCAGGGATTTGGTTTGTCTAAGGAAAAACGGGACCAGGTCAGGGAACTCAAGAATCGAATCAGTAAGCTGGGGCTTGAATTCGATAATAATATTGCCCAATATACTGATACACTGGTGGTAACCGAAGAAGACATGGACGGGACACCGGAAAATTATAAGAAAGCCATGGCGGCAGGCGACGGAACGTATAAAATTGATATTAGTTATCCCTCCCGACGGGTGTTTATGAAATTATCCAATTCCGAATCCGCCCGGAAGGCATTATCGGAAAAATTTCTGAATCGGGCCGCAGAAAAAAACCTTAAAGTGATTCCTGAAATGGTTGCCGAACGACAGAAATTAGCAAATGTTCTAGGATATTCCTCCTATGCGGCCTATATCCTTGACGACAGGATGCCCAAAACGCCCGACGTGGTTTGGAAATTTGAAGCGGATTTGAAATCAGCATTGAAAGATAAAATGTCCCGGGAGCATCAGGAACTCCTGGACTTGAAAACGAAAGTAACCGGGGAACCAGCTACAGAAATCAATTATTGGGAACTCCATTATTTGGAAAATAAGCTGGCAGAGGAAAAGTATACTTTGGATGAACAAAAAATCCGTGAGTTTTTTGAATTGAACAATGTGATTGACGGGTTGTTTACCGTCGCGCAGACCATATATGGATTAAAATTCCAGGAAGTCCCGAATCCCAGCGTTTGGCATCCGGATGTGACCATGTATTCGGTTACCGATAAGGACTCAGGCAATCTACTGGGATATTTTTACTTCGATCTTTTTCCGCGGGAAAATAAGTATAGTCATGCTGCTCATTTCGGAATCAGTAAGGGCATGTCAACGCCAGAGGGTTACCAGTATCCCATTGCCGCCCTGGTATGTAATTTTCCCAAACCAACAGAAGATCAGCCCTCGCTCTTGCCCCATTCGGATGTGGAAACTTTCTTTCATGAATTTGGTCATTTGCTCCATGGAATGGTTACGGAATCCGCACTCTATAGTTATTCCGGGACGGGCGTGGACCGGGATTTTGTGGAAGCGCCTTCCCAATTTTTTGAGAACTGGACCTGGCACAAGGAATCATTGCGATTATTTGCCAAGCATTACCAGACCGATGAAGTGATTCCCGATAGTTTGCTGGACAGGATGCTGGCAGCAAAGAATATGTCGTCTGGTGGCGATTTTGCCTTTCAGGTATTTCTGGGATCACTGGACATGACCCTGTACGATAAATGGAGTCCCGAAAGCAGTGAATCGGTTCTGGATGTTTCCCGAAGGCTCCACCGGGAAATCCTGGACTGGAATGAGACGCCCAATACGGCGAGAATCGCTTCCTTTGGTCATCTGAACGGTTATGCGGCCTCCTATTATGGTTACGCCTGGTCGAAGGTGTTTGCCGAAGATATGTTTTCGGTCTTTGCCCGGGAAGGTATGATGAATCCCAAAGTGGGGAAGCGTTTCCGGGAAACGGTATTGGCGCCAGGCGGAACCAGAGAACCCATGGATCTGGTACGTGATTTCCTAGGGCGTGAACCCAATAATGAAGCTTTTAAACGTAGTCTGGGTTTGTGAATCGATTATTGATTTTATTGACGGTAATTCTTCTGGGAGGTCTGTTCGCCGGACCTTCCGGAAGGATTCCCTTCACCCTCCGGGATGATTCGGAAATCAGTCTCTTAAATCAATGTATTCTGCTTAATGATTGGATCTCAAAGTCACCTGAAATTCATTTCGATCTTCCTACGACACGATATTTACTTCGGATAAAGTATTTGAGTGATCGGCTGACCATGGAATTGGAAACGGGGAACCCGTTTGATTACTCAGGTCAGATACGGGAGGTAAACCGGTTGATTGAACTGTTTAACCGGGATCACGTACGAATTATATCCCGAAAGTTTTATCCGAATCAGGTAAATCGATATTATTTCTGGTC
>JAADFQ010000065.1 GCA_013152835.1 FCB group bacterium | reverse complement strand
TCTTATCCCTACCTTTATTGTGATCAGCCTGGTTTTCTTTTAATGCGAATCAGCCGGGTTACGACGAAAAAAGGAGATTCGGGAACCAGTCGACTGAGCGATGGAACAACCCTGCCAAAATGGGATCTTCATTTTCAATGCCTCGGGGACCTGGATGAATTGAACGCCGCTCTTGGATTGGTTGTATCGAGCGTCCTTCCCGATGACGTTCGGGAGAATATCCGGGCGATACAAAACGATCTGTTTACGATCGGAGGTGAAATAGCGTCTCCCGGTCTTGAAGATTCCTTATTACAGCCAAAACGAATTACTATACTGGAGACCGAACTGGATCACATGAATAGTGAACTGCCTCCGCTGAAAGAGTTCTTACTCCCGGGAGGCACCGATCTCCAAAGCCGTATTCATTTGGCTCGTTCAATTTGCCGTCGGGCGGAAAGGAGGCGTGGCCCGGTTCCTGGCGGAAAATCCCGGATCGCAAAACTGGTTGATCTATCTGAACCGGTTATCCGACTATTTATTCGTTTTATCCCGTTGGGTTGACCATGATCAATCGCCGGAATCTCTCTGGGATAAACCCGTACAATAGCGATTAGACTTTTTCCGATTTACACTTTTTCCGATGTAAATTTACTGCTCGGATAAATGCAATCATGCTGGATTGGCAACATATAAAAACAATCATTGATGGGGCAGACCGAATTCTGTTAACCACCCATGAAAATCCCGATGGCGACGGTCTGGGGACGGCTACCGCCATGGGTAGTTATTTGGAATCAATACAGAAAAAAGATTTCAAAATTATTATTCCTTCGGATCTTCCGTTCGAATATTCGTTCCTGAATCAACAGCAACAAATACGGCGCTATAATCCCAACGAAGATTTACCGTGGCTGGAGTTTGTTGATCTGGTGATTATTTTTGATGTAGGTGATTTTATCCGTCTACGCCAGTTGGGAAAAGATATTCAATCCCGAGGTATTCCCACCATGAATATTGATCACCATCCCCACCCGGAAGACAATCCCTTCACTTATAATGTCGTGGATACGGGAGCTGCCGCTACCGGAGAAATGATTCATGAATTTTTCATTTCAACCGGGATTACATCGTTAACCCTGTCCATGGCCACGGGTATTTATACTGCAATAATGACTGACACGGGATCGTTCCGCTACACGAATACCACGGCTAAATCTCATCTGGCGGCAATTGCCTGTATGGAAGCCGGGGTTGATACATCCCGGATATATCAGCAGGTCTATGAAAATAACTCGCGACAACGAGTCACGCTTCTGGGACATATTTTAAGTTCCCTGCGCTATGAACTCGATGGTGAAGTGGCCTGGTTCACTATTGATTCTGATCTGCTGAAAAAGGCCGGAGCAGGACCTGAAGATGTGGATGGATTCACTGATTATGTCCGTTCCGTGCGCGGCGTGGAAGTGGCGATCATGTTTTTCGGGAAACCGGACGGAACCTGTCGCATTAATTTCCGTTCCAAAGGACGGTACACCATTAATCAAATTGCTAAATCATTTGGGGGCGGAGGACATGCTTTTGCTGCCGGTGCCGTGGTGGACACTCCCTTGCGGGAAACGGTTACCAACGTGTTGAAATATGTTTCGGAAAACCTCCCCCGGCAAAAAGCGAATCCATGAATATTATCGTTGCCAAAGATGCCGGATATTGTTTTGGTGTCCGGGATGCCGTCAAGATGGCTTACGAGGCTGCCGATGCCTACGGGGAAGTTTATATGCTGGGACATATTGTCCATAATGAACGCGTCGTGGGTGATCTGGAAAAAGCCGGTGCAAAAGTTGTCGATTCCCTGGATGAGGTTCCGGTAAATAAACCGATTCTTTTCCGGGCCCACGGTACGTCTCCGGACCTATGGAACGCAGCCACGGAAAAGAAGCTGAATGTTGTCGATGCAACCTGTCCGTTGGTGACTGAAATCCACGAGGAATTCAGGAAGATGGAGGCGGAAAAACGCCAATTAATCATCATCGGGGATCATGGACATGATGAAGTTATCGGTATCGCCAGCCAAGTTGCGGACCCCATCGTTATTTCATCGGTTGCGGAAGCCCGGAAATTGGGGCGGATGAAAAAAGCCGGTGTTGTAAGTCAATCAACGCAAATGATTGAAAATGTTCAATCAATTGTGAACGAGTTAATGACCAGGGTTTTTGATTTAAAATTTGTGAATACGATTTGTTATCCCACCCGAAGAAATCACCAGCAGATAAAACAATTGGCCGAAAATTGTGATCTGATGATCGTTATCGGATCGTTTACTTCTGCCAATTCAAAACGGTTAACCCAGTTAGCCCTGGAACGAAATCCCTATTCGTATCAGGTATCGGAAGCTTCCGAACTCAAAACAGAATGGTTTAGCGATTCTGTGAAAACAGTAGGAATTTCTGCCGGTGCATCCACGCCGGATGAGATCATTCAAACTGTCATTGACCGAGTGCAAGAAATCGGTCAAATAACCGAAAAGGAAACTGTCTATGAGTAATCCATCCTTTGAAGTCAAAGTCGGCCTGGCGGAAATGTTAAAAGGCGGTGTTATTATGGATGTGATGAGTGCGGACCAGGCGAAAATTGCCGAAGATGCCGGCGCCGCTGCCGTGATGGCATTGGAACGAATTCCTGCGCTGATCCGGAAGGACGGAGGAATTGCCCGCATGAGTAATCCGTCTATGATCCTGGCGATTCAGAAAACCGTCTCCATTCCGGTAATGGCCAAATGTCGCATCGGACATTTTGCCGAGGCTCAGATTCTGGAAGCGTTGGAAGTGGATTTTATTGATGAGAGCGAAGTGCTGACTCCGGCCGATGAAGCCAACCACATCTGGAAACACGATTATAAGATTCCCTTTGTTTGTGGGGCGCGAGACCTGGGTGAAGCGCTACGGAGAATTGGCGAGGGCGCAGCGATGATCCGGACCAAAGGCGAGGCCGGTTCCGGAAACATTGTGGAAGCGGTACGGCATATGCGTCGGGTTCAGAGCGAAATGAAGCAATTAACTGTCATGGGGCACGATGAACTCATGGCTCAGGCCAAAGCTCTCGGGGCGCCGTTTACGTTAGTGGAAACGGTAGCGAAAACCGGTAAACTACCCGTCCCGAATTTTGCCGCCGGCGGAATTGCAACACCGGCCGACGCTTCCCTCATGATGCAGTTAGGTGCCGAATCCGTATTTGTGGGATCGGGGATTTTCATGAGTGAGGATCCTCCTGCAAGAGCAAAAGCAATTGTGGAAGCAACGACGTATTATGACGATCCAAAGAAATTGGCGAAAATTTCCGGGGCGCTCAAGGATGCGATGAAAGGGATCGATATCGCCGATATCCCACCGGAACAACGACTCCAGGAACGCGGTTGGTAACATGAAAATCGGCGTCCTGGCGCTCCAGGGTGATTTTGAAAAACATAGTCTGCTTCTGGAACAACTTGGAATTACGCCGGTACGAATCCGCTATCCCCATGACCTCGATACAGTGGAAGGTCTGGTCTTCCCCGGTGGCGAATCGACAACATTGATGCATTTAATCGAACAAAACGCTTTCCGTACTCCGTTGTCGGAGTTTGCAGCATCGCATCCCGTTTTGGGAACCTGCGCCGGTCTGATTCTGATGGCCACATCCGTGGATGATTCCCGAATAAATCCCCTGGGGCTCCTGGATATTGATGCTCGGCGAAATGCCTATGGGCGGCAGGTTTTTAGTTTCACGGATCAAATCCAACTTACTCATTTTCCCGATCAAAGGGTATCCGCTACCTTCATCCGCGCACCGAAAATTACGCGAATCGGAACGGGGATTGAGATACTGGCAACCTGGAAAAATGAACCGGTTGGCGTTATGTCCGGTAATCATATGGCCTTAAGTTTCCATCCGGAACTGGACGGATATTCTGGTTTTCATAAATACCTTTTTCTGTCATGAATAGCCCCGTCCTAAACCTGTTACCCAAAATTTCGTCACCGGATGATTTAAAGTCGCTTTCGCCGGAAGAATTACATGAGGTCGTTGATGAATTACGGGATTATATTATTCAAACCGTCACTGAGACAGGCGGACATCTGGCTTCAACATTGGGTGTAGTGGAATTAACGGTTGCTCTCCATACTGTTTATGATACACCGGTGGATAAAATTATTTGGGATACAGGACACCAGGGATATGCCCATAAAATTTTAACCGGACGATTCAAAGAGTTCCCAACGATCAGGCGTTACAAAGGAATAAGCGGATTCCTGAAACGCACCGAAAGCGAATATGACGTGTTTGGAGCCGGGCATGCGTCCACATCCATATCAGCCGCTCTGGGACTGGCGGTGGCTCGCGATCAAAAAGGGGAGGATCACAAAGTTGTGGCGGTCATTGGTGATGGTGCCATGACCGGTGGACTGGCCTATGAAGGACTGAACAATGCGGGAACGCTGCGGAAACAGATGTTAGTCATTCTAAATGATAATAATATGTCAATCAGTCCTAATGTAGGTGCCATGCGAACGGCTCTGACGCGCATGGTGACCAACCCCCTGTACAACCGTGTCCGTGATGAAATCTGGGCCTGGACCCGAACCCTTCCTTTCGGGAAAGATCTGACCCGCATCATGTTTAAGAAAGCGGAGGAAAGTTTGAAAAACCTGGTTGTCCCGGGCATTTTCTTCGATGAAATGGGATTTCGGTATTTTGGTCCGGTAGACGGACATGATCTGGATATACTGGTTCAAACCCTGAAAAATATTAAATCAATTAAAACTCCGGTTCTTTTGCATATCGTTACAACGAAAGGTAAAGGACTGAAAGATGCGGAAGATGATCCGGTAGGCTATCATGGAATCAAGGGCCGGCCGAAGGGGCATCCGAAATCGTCGACGCAGGCTTTTACCCAGGTTTTCGGCCATCTGATCAGTGAAGTTGCGAACAAACGTAAAGATGTAGTTTGTATTACGCCCGCAATGCGGGAAGGCTCAGGACTGGTGGAGTTTGCCGAAAAATTTCCGGATCGCTATTTTGATGTGGGTATTGCTGAAGGACATGCCGTTACCTTTTCTTCTGCCCTGGCGGCAGATGGGATTCGCCCGGTTTGTACGATCTATTCCACCTTTATGCAGCGTGCTTTCGATCACCTGGTTCATGACTCGGCATTGCAGCATTTGCCCGTGGTTTATTGTCTGGACCGTGCCGGGCTGGTGGGGGAAGACGGTCCCACCCACCACGGCACACTGGATATTGCCTATATGCGCTGTATCCCGGATATGATTATTTCCGCTCCCAAAGATGGAAATGAGTTCAGAAATTTATTGTATACCGGGCTCAGTCAGACAACCTCTTCCTTTTCCATTCGGTACCCCAAGGCGGATGCCGGGACATTTGATTCTGATGGTCAGGCGGAATTATTGCCCATTGGTTCCTGGGAAATTGTTAAACCGGGTAAAGATTTAACCATCCTGGCTATAGGACCCCAGGTCTTCACGGCCCTGGAGGCTGCGAAGAAGACGGAAACAAGCGGTTGTTCCTGTGAAGTGGTGAACTGCCGATTTATTAAACCGATGGATGTGGCCTATCTGAAACGTGCCGTCAGGCGTTTTTCCGCCATTCTTACCGTCGAAGAAGGTGCACTTGCCGGTGGATTTGGTGAAGGAGTAGCGGCTTGGCTATCGGACCACGATTATCGGGGCCGGGTGGGACGGGCAGGAATCCCGGATCAGTTTATAGAACACGGCCCACGGGAACAATTATTAAAGGATGTGGGACTGGATACGAAAAGTCTGCTTAAAAAAATTACGACGTTACTGTCTCCTGAAAAATCAAAACGAACCAAACAGAGTTGACCATGGGAAACCAACTGGATCTCTTTGAACAACAAAAAGCAATCTGGGACGCCGAATCCGCATCGGCTTCATACCGCGACTACGATTTTACTACGTTAAGCGGAGTAGAGGTTCAGCCTCTCTATCTACCCGATCACCCGGGTCCGGAATATTCCGAGCGATTGGGCTTCCCCGGACAATTTCCCTACACGCGGGGCGTGCACGCCACGATGTATCGGAGTCGGTTATGGACCATGCGCCAATTTGCCGGATTTGGTACTCCGGAGGAAACCAATGAGCGCTATCATTATCTTTTGAAACAGGGGCAGAACGGTCTTTCCGTTGCTTTTGATATGCCGACCCTGATGGGGTATGACCCCGATCACGAATTCAGTCGCGGGGAAGTGGGAAAATGCGGTGTTTCCGTGGCGTCAATTCAAGACATGGAACGCTTATTCAAAGGTATTGACCTGGGCAAAATATCCGTCTCGCAAACGATTAATGGCCCGGCAATCATTTTACTGGCATTTTATATCGCGGTGGCCGAAAATCACGGTGTTTCCCCGGTGAATCTTCGGGGAACTTTGCAAATGCAAAATGATATTTTGAAAGAATTTATTGCTCAGAAAGAGTGGATATTCCCGCCGGAACCTTCGATGCGAATTATTACGGATATGATGCAATACTGTACGGAAAACCTGCCTCAGTACAATACGATATCCATCAGCGGGTATCATATCCGCGAAGCAGGTTCGACGGCGGCCCAGGAATTGGCTTTTACACTGGCCGACGGGTTTACCTATGTGGAATATGCCCTGAAAGCGGGACTGGATGTAGACGCATTTGCCCCACGTTTATCTTTTTTCTTTAACTCCCATCTGGACTTTTTTGAAGAAATTGCCAAATATCGTGCTGCCCGACGTATCTGGGCCCGTCGGATGAAAGATATCTATCATGCTCAGGACCCCCGGTCATGGAAGTTGCGTTTTCATACCCAGACAGCCGGGTGCAGTCTTACGGCCCAGCAACCGGAAAATAATATTGCCCGAACGGGATTTCAGGCGTTGGCGGCCGTGTTGGGCGGGACCC
>JAADFQ010000064.1 GCA_013152835.1 FCB group bacterium | reverse complement strand
TTAACGTAAGGGCCGGGTTGGAAGCCAGTAGTTCCTGAAACATATCCCGGTTAATTGAACAAATCAGGGCGTCTTCCACTACCTCGGCAATGTTCTCATGGATGTCCTGTCCCAATAAAGCACTTTCCCCAAAAATTTCACCGGGACCCAATAACTGAAGGGTCATGCTGCGACCGTCTTCCGTAACCCGTGATATTTTGATTTTCCCCTCTTTTAAAAAATAAATCGTATCACTGGGTTCTTCCGGAAAATAGATAATCTCCTTTTTCCCGCTGCGGGTCATCTTGGTTTTTTCGTTCATTTCTTTCATCAACTCAGGCTTCATGCCTTCCAGAAGATTGAAATTTTGCAGATACCAGAGCTTGGTTTGTTCGGGCATGACAGATTATCCTTTAATTACGAACCAGTCGAAGAAGAGCAAATTCAGTTGGTGAAACATCTTTCCGGGGAAGGAACGGGTATTCCCGGAAAACAAAGTAATTGGTGGGATCAACCGATGGTCTAGGTTTCGTCCTGAATTTCCTCGGTTGAAATATAGGTGGGTTTTCCGGGCATAAAATCCTCATGATCCAAAACGGCAAAGCCATGGGCATATCGTGTCGGACAGGTGTCACAGGACGGTTTTCCCGATTTTTTATGCTGGAGTAATTCCAGCACTTTTTCATCGGTAAGTTCTTCGTCGCTTTCCACGAACCAGCGCATAGTAATCAGATATTTTTTCATTTCAATCAAACACTCACTTTAGATCGATGCAGATTAAACTATTTTAATAAATAATTTCCTACGGAACAAGGCCCAGACCGGGTGGCAGTGAATCATACCGTAACCGGAGCTATTGCCTGCACACCTCACTATCCGATCAGAACCGGTCGGCGGCCGGCCTGCAGTAAATGCCGGGTCAGACTTCCCAGGGCGAAGTCAAATAATCCGTGTTTGGAATGAGCTCCGACCACAAAAACATGCTGCGTATCCAAATATTGTTCATCAATCGCTTCGATAATGGCCTGATCGGTACAAACCATGGTGAGATTGTTAAACCCGTGAACCTGTAGGTACGCTTCGGCCTGGTGTAACAACCGTTCTCCTTCCGCTGCATTTTCATTGGAAGTCAGGAGCGTAACCTGCATCATTTCCGGCATCGCCAATTGGGCGAATCGCTGAACGGCACGGGCCGCCGGGAGACTGTCATTCAAGGCAATACAAACGCGTATTTTATCCACTCCCTCAACAGGGATATTCAAAACTTTCGGTACGGCATAAATCGGGGTAATTGCATGATCCAATATTTTTTCCAGGGAATCGCCATCCCGATCTTGGGATTCAAAATGAAAAAAAGTTCTCATTCCGATCAGGAGGGAATCGTAAAAATGGGATTCTTTTATAATTTGATCACTGGGACTTCCCTGAACCTGGGCGAGTTTGTGTTTTACGCCCGCTGCAGAGCATATTTTTTGAAATTTGTCAAGAAGTCCATCGATATGCTTCTGGGCTTCAGCCTCTTTTTGAGCCTCCAGTTTATCAGCATAATACATGCCGCCCAGGGGAATGGGACCGATTGACTTTTCGATACCGGGAATATCCAGAATGACCATCCCGGTAAGTTCCGCGCCCAACTGCTTTCCCATAAGGCAACCGAGTTGGATGGCGTTATCGGTATACGGACTGGGGTCTAGGGGAATAAGTATGCGTTTTAACATGCGACTCCTTTTAACCTTTATGTAAATTGTGTGGGAACCAATGACTCAAAATTACGCATTGGGACTGTCCGCCGTAATCTTTTTTTAAAGCGGATATTCGACCCGATAAGATGGTGAAATACAGCCACACAGGCAACCGGGGAAATGCCGGTGTAAATCCCGATCGTATCGGTTATAGGTTAAGTTTTCCCAAGGGAGGTCAGGTCATGATTATTCAAGCTATTCACCAACAACTCCGGAATCGGTCCGATCCGGAACGGGCCAATAACCTGCAACGTTTTTTCAAAACCGGCCCCGGAGAATATGGCGAAGGGGATCAATTCCTGGGAATTCGGGTTCCGGTTCTGCGGCAGATTGCGCGAAAATCACAACTTCCGGATCTGGATGAATTGGAATCCTTGATGGTCTCGCCTGTTCATGAGGAACGTTTTGTGGCTCTCATGCTGCTAATTCGCCTGTTTCGTACCGGCGACAGTGATGGAAAGAAACGGATTTACAATTTTTATCTGGCGCACACACGGTATATAAACAATTGGGACCTGGTGGATTGTTCCGCTGAACATATTGTCGGCGCCTGGCTCTGGGACCGGGATCGATCGCCGTTAACGACCCTGGCAAAATCGGATTTACTATGGGAGCGCCGAATCGCCATCATCGCCACTTTTCATTTTATCAAGCGACTGGATTTTTCACCAACTCTGGAGATCGGGGAACTATTGCTCGGGGATCGGGAAGACTTAATCCATAAAGCCGTGGGCTGGATGCTCCGGGAAGTGGGAAACCGTTCCCGAACAACGGAAGAATCGTTTTTGAAAAAACATTATACCGCCATGCCACGGACAGCCCTGCGTTATGCCATCGAAAAATTCCCGGAAAACCGACGCCAGGAATATCTGAAGGGAAAAATCTAAAGGCTGGCTCCCTCCACCTGTGACCTGCAACAGGCAGACACGATTCCCGTTAGACCGTTTGGTACCGAATAGCCAAGTTTTACCGTTTAATTTTATCGTTGGAAAACACCTTTAGGGTAATCCATTCGTGCGTGTACTTTTATTACTTTGAGGGGGTACAATTATGCACGAGATGTCGATAGCCCTAAGTCTTTGCGATCTTGCCGCACGGGAAGCGGAAAAAGCGCAGGCCACCAAAATTAATGAAGTGGAAATCGAGGTTGGTGATTTGGCCGGTATTTTGATTGAATCGCTGGATTTCTGTTTTGGTATCGCCGCCAAATCCACCATTGTAAACGGTGCAAAACTGAAAATAATTCGTATTCCGGCCAAGGGAACCTGCCTGGACTGCGGGAGCAACTTTACGGTCCGGGAAATGTTCGCCCGATGTCCCGACTGCGATAGCTTTAAAGTCCGGATTGATCAGGGAAAGGATTTACGAATTCGTTCTATTAATGTGGATTAACAGGGAGAAAACATATGTGTGATACGTGCGGATGCGGACAACCGGAAGATGCCGTAACCATTCAACGTCCGGGACAGAACAAATCCGTTTCCCCGCCCGAACATGATCGCGGGCATTCTCATGATCATACTCACCATCATGACCATGATCACTCCCACGGACGGATCATTCAGGTGGAATCGGATATCCTGGCGGAAAATAATCTTCGGGCCGCGCGGAACCGGGGATATCTGGAAGCCAAACATATTTTCGCTCTTAATCTGGTGAGTTCTCCCGGTTCCGGGAAAACCACCATTGTGGAAGAAACCATTCGGCAACTGCACTCGGAAATTCCGGTGACGGTTATCGAGGGCGACCAACAATCCATGCGGGACGCCAACCGGATTGACGCTACCGGTGTGCCGGTGGTCCAGGTGAATACGGGTACCGGCTGTCATCTCGATGCGGACATGATTCACCGGGCCATGGATGAGCTTAATCCGCCGGAGCATTCCCTGCTGATTATCGAAAACGTGGGGAATTTGGTCTGTCCGGCCTTATTTGATCTGGGTGAAGCACATAAAGTGGTGATTATCAGTGTGACAGAAGGTGATGACAAACCACATAAATACCCCACCATGTTCGATGCAGCGGATCTCTGCATCATAAATAAAACCGACCTGCTGCCTTACGTGGATTTTGATACGGAACGCTGCAAACAATTCGCTCTGGAAGTGAATCACCACCTCCAATTCTTTGAAATATCCGCCAAAACCGGTGAGGGTGTAGACGCGTGGATTTCCTGGGTAAAACAACAGATTTAATTTCGCTTCGTGCCGCCTCCTGATCCGGATCGGACCCGGCTTCACCTTGATATCCATGGTATCGTTCAGGGAGTGGGGTTTCGGCCGTTCATTTATAATCTGGCTCAGACCTACGGATTAACCGGCTGGGTCTCCAACACAGCTTCCGGTGTCGTGTTGGAAGTAGAAGGCGCACCGGAATCGATTGCCGAATTCCGTCGGGCCATAACAACGGAAGCGCCACCTTTATCGCTGATCGAGTCCGTTCAGGCGTCAGAAGTTGCCGCCACGGGAGCCATTGATTTCGTCATTCGGCCCTCCGACCGGGGAGCCGCCGTCCAGACCATGATATCCTCGGATGCGGCGGTTTGTCCCGATTGTTTACGGGAATTGTTCGACCCCGACGATCGCCGATATCGTTATGCGTTCATTAATTGCACCAATTGCGGTCCGCGATACACCATCATTCGATCCATTCCCTATGATCGGCCGTTCACAACCATGGTCGATTTCACTATGTGTCCCGCTTGCCAGGCGGAATATAATGATCCCCGAAATCGCCGGTTCCATGCACAACCCAACGCCTGCCCTGATTGCGGACCCCGGTTAGAACTATGGGATTCGGAAGGAAAAAGTATTGCCGGAGATTATCCTGTCACGACCGCAACGGACCTGCTCCGGAATGGACAAATTGTGGCGCTCAAAGGACTGGGCGGCTTTCATCTGGCCGTGGATGCATCCAACGAGAAGGCGGTTCGGGAACTTCGACAGCGGAAAGGGCGGGATGAAAAACCGTTTGCACTCATGGCCCGAAATACGGAGGCCATTAAAAACCATTGTTGGTTAACGGAGGAAGAAGAACGATTGTTGACTTCTCCCCGCGCACCAATCGTATTGCTCCGACGAAAAGTCAACGATTCCGTCGCACCATCCATTGCCCCCGGGAATGATCGCCTCGGATTCATGCTGCCATACACGCCCCTGCACCATCTGATCATGGCGGAAGGACCGGAAACGCTGGTCATGACCAGCGCCAACCTCAGCGAGGAACCGATCTGTATTGATAATCAGGAAGCATTGACCCGGTTGCAAGGCATTGCCGACGCCTTCCTGGTTCATAACCGGGATATCTATCTGCGTTCCGATGATTCAGTGTGGATTTTCCTGGCAGACCGGGCGCGCCCGATTCGGCGCAGCCGGGGTTTCGTTCCCCAACCCGTGTTTGTGGAAGGAACCGGTCCCCCGATTTTGGCCGTGGGCGCCGAACTGAAAAATACGGTCTGTCTTCTAAAGGGAAATCAGGCCATCGTGAGTCAACATATCGGCGACTTGAAAAACCTGGAGGCATTGAATTTTTTTAAACAGACGATCCATCATCTGGAAACTATTTTTCAGACCCAGCCGGAAACAATCGTTACCGATCTTCATCCCGGTTATTTATCCAGTCAATGGGCCGAAACAGCCAGGGAAGTCCCCGTTTTTAAAATTCAGCATCACCATGCTCATCTGGCTGCACTTTTGGCGGAACATCGTCAATCCGGTCCTGTCATTGGTGTGATTCTGGACGGCACCGGTCTGGGAACGAATGGCCGGATCTGGGGTGGAGAAGTGCTGGTGGGAACCATCGACCATGTGGAACGGCGCGGTCACCTGGAAGCCATGCCCCTGCCCGGCGGCGATGCGGCCATTCTTCATCCCTGGCGAACGGCTGTGGCCTACCTGGAAAAAACCTGCGGACCGGATTTCCCAGCTTTGCCATTTATGGAGAATCTGGAAGTTGACCTGATCCGGGAGATGGTACAGAAACAGGTCAATACGCCCCTGACGACCAGTTGCGGACGACTGTTCGACGCCGTGGCAGCCCTCACGGGAGGCTGCGCCTCAATCCGTTACGAAGCACAGGCGGCGATTGAACTGATGCAAATCGCTGCCCCCGTTGACCGATCGGTTTACGCAACGGAGATTCAGGAAAAGGACGATGTGTACATATTGTCTGTTCAGTCATTAATTGAGAACATTATTCGAGACCTGCGGGCTGGAATTCCTGAGGCAGAAATCAGCGGCCGATTTCATCGCTTCATTCTGGACGGATTCCTAAACCTTGTGGAAAATATTTCCCGGCAAACAGGGATCAAAACGGTCGGATTCAGCGGGGGCGTGTTCCAGAATCAATTATTATTGGAAACAATGATTCCTGAATTTGAACGGCAT
>JAADFQ010000063.1 GCA_013152835.1 FCB group bacterium | reverse complement strand
CAGGGTTATTCCCCCGAAATGAAAATGATAAATTGCTGACGCCTCCGCTAATTAACGAGCGGGGATATTTCTGTTTCAACACACGACAGGCTTCCAAATAATCCAGACCATAACTGTTATGTTCCGAGATACCGGTGGCAACAGCAAATATGTTGGGATCAAAAATAATATCCTCCGGATCAAACCCCACTTCATGAACCAGTAATTCATAACATCGGCTGCAAATGGAGACTTTCCGGTCCACCGAATCTGCCTGTCCCTCTTCATCAAAAGCCATAATAATGACTGCCGCTCCATAACGTTTGATCATCCGGGCTTGTTGCAAAAAAAGCGCTTCGCCTTCCTTCAGGCTGATACTGTTGATAATCGGTTTCCCCTGCACATTTTTTAATCCCGTTTCAAGCACCTTCCAGTTGGAAGAATCAATCATTACCGGAACCCGGGAAATATCCGGCTCAGAGGCTACCAATCGCAAAAATGTTTCCATAGCCTGTACGGAATCCAGTAATCCTTCATCCATGTTAATATCAAAGACCTGGGCGCCATTCTCGATTTGTTCACGAGCAATGGAAAGGGCTTCTTCCATCTGATTATTTTTTATCAGCCGTCGGAATTTGGCCGATCCAGCCACATTGGTCCGTTCGCCAACATTAACAAATAACGATTCGCGATTAATGATTACCGGTTCCAATCCACTTAAATATGTGCCGGGAATTCTATCGGGGATTTTCCGAGGACTTATCTTCCTCACGGTTTCGGCAATCGCCTGAATATGTTCCGGCGTTGAACCACAGCATCCTCCCACCAGATTGGTCCATCCGGCCCGGGCAAATTCGCCGATTACCTGAGCCATATATTCCGGAGAGTCATCATATTCACCTAGTTCATTGGGCAAGCCAGCATTGGGATGTAAACTCACGGCAACATCGGCAATCCCGGACAGTGACTTCAGGTAGGGACGCATCTGTTCCGCACCCAGCGCGCAGTTCATCCCGATGCTGAACAAATCGCCGTGACGCAAGGAAATCCAAAAAGCTTCAATCGTCTGCCCGGAAAGGGTCCGCCCGCTGGCATCTGTTATCGTACCCGAAATCATAATCGGCAGACATTTCCCCAATCGATCGAAAGCGGTATGAACCGCTGCCAGTGCCGCTTTTGCATTCAAGGTATCAAAAACGGTTTCGATCATGATCAAATCCGCGCCACCTTTGATCAATCCTTCCGCAGAAGTTTCATAGGTCGTCTGTAATTCATCAAAGGAAATATTCCGATAAGCCGGACGATTGATATCGGGGGACATGGAAGCCGTTTTATTGGTAGGACCCAAAACACCGCACACAAAACGCGGTTGATCGGGATTCAGGCTGGTGACTTCATCAGCGACGTGACGGGCCAGATGAGCCGATTCATAATTCAATTCGTAACTTAATGCTTCCAGTTGATAATCCCCCTGG
The DNA here is from genome assembly GCA_013152835.1 of FCB group bacterium. Lineage (GTDB taxonomy): Bacteria > Fidelibacterota > Marinisomatia > Marinisomatales > J089 > J089. The sequence goes on along the minus strand of JAADFQ010000063.1, from coordinate 24,795 downwards.
GAGACGGCGTTGGCATTGAATGTGTTGGTTTCGATGATATCCGCACCGGCATCCAGGTATCTTCGATGAATCGATCGAATAATATCCGGCTGGGTTAGCGATAATAAATCGTTGTTTCCCTGAAGATCAATCGGATGATCCGAAAACCGATCACCGCGATAATCCGCTTCCTCCAATTGATGGGATTGAATCAAGGTTCCCATGGCGCCATCCAGAACCAGGATTCTGGATTGGATCATTTCTTTTATCGTGGTTTTCATTCTACTCCTGTTGAATACAAAAAAACCGGCGCTAAGCCGGTTCACACCTTTTTAGCTCTCGTTTTACGTCGCGGCAATAGGGCTCAAATCGCGACCGGAATTCCTGCAAAATAGGATTTCTGACTTTTGATATCAAGAAATTTATTCCTTGAACGAATTTTGGATTACGGTTATCTTACCGCTTCGTGAAAGAGGGTTGAAGGATCAAAAGCGTTAAAACTTACAGCCTTTTACCTGCAAGATTTTCAAAAATTTTGTTTTCAAATCCAATTTTTTCTTTTCCTTCTCCTCCCTCACAGAATAAAAGATAATTGCCCCGGGGCCGGCAGAGCCGATTGCTTCGGATCAATTAAAATTACCTTATCTGACGAAACCGAATCAGGCGGAAAAGATGAAAAAAGAGATTTATATAAACAAGAGCGTCGGTGAAACCCGTATCGCTATTTTAGAAGACGACCGATTGGTTGAAGTATATGTGGAAAAAGAAGATCAGCACCGCATGGTGGGGAATATTTATAAGGGTAAAGTGGAAAATGTTCTCCCGGGAATGCAGGCTGCTTTTGTAAATATCGGATATGATATAAATGCCTTTCTCCCCTTCTCGGAAATTCATACCAGTGAATATCTGAGCGATGAATACGAGGACGCCTCAGGCTCAAACCGTTCCAACAATCATCGTCGAAATGATGACAATATTGCGGTTGATCTCCAGAAAGATCAGGATATTTTTGTTCAGGTAATCAAAGAACCTTTTGCCAGTAAGGGCCCCCGGGTTACGACTGAGGTAGCAATTCCGGGTCGGTTACTGGTTCTGGTTCCCAACGCCAATTACATTGGTATTTCCAAAAAAATCTGGGATAAATACGAGCGTCGCCGATTAAAACGCCTGGCCAGTCAACTTAAGGAAGATGGACTGGGATTAATTGTACGAACGGTAGCCGAAGGTAAAAGTGATGAGACCATTCGTAATGATTACCGCATGTTGAAAGAACACTGGGATCGATTACAAAAGAAGTCCGGTCGCATGGAGGCTCCGGCTCTGATCTATGAGGATTTGGAAACGGCCTCCAGCGTTATCCGCGATCTGCTAACGGCTGACGTGGGAAAAATCATTCTCGACTCCAAAAAATTGCATAAACGGCTGCTGCGATATTTGGAGGATGTTTCTCCGAATCTGGCCAATCGTCTGGAATTGTATAAATTAAAAATGCCCCTGTTTGAAAGTATGGGTATTGAAAGCGAGATTAGTAAACTCCTGCGTCCTAAGGTCTGGCTGAAAAGCGGCGCCTATCTGATTATCGAAAAAACCGAGGCCATGGTTGTCGTGGATGTGAATAGTGGACGGTATGTGGGACGGAATCTTCACGAAGATAATTCCCTGAAAATCAATCTTGAGGCTGCCCGGGAAGTAGCTCGTCAGTTACGCCTCCGGGATTTATCCGGACTCATTGTTATCGATTTCATTGATATGCGGGAGTCAGACAATCAGCGCAAGGTCTATTACGAATTACGCAAGGAACTGAAGAAGGATCGTGCCAAAGTGGCCGTATCCCCGATCTCCGACTTCGGACTTTTGGAAATGACCCGCCAGCGGATTCGGCTCAGCATCCTGGATACGATGAGCGATGAATGCCCGACCTGCGGAGGATCCGGACGCATTATTTCCAAGGATACCCTGATAACCCGGATTGATCATTGGCTGAGACGGTATAAATCCAAGCATCGTTCCCTGCGATTGACCCTCTTAATTCATCCGGAAGTACATCAATATCTTCAAAAGGAAAAAAAGAAGATTATGCGGGGTTTAATGTGGCAGAATTTTTTGCATATTCACATGGAAGCCGATTCCTCGGTGCCCCGGGACGGGTTCCGGTTTATCAAGGGACGGGAAAAAATTGATATCACTGAAGAAGTAGAAGTTGATAAGGAATAATATTTCTACTAAATTTCTTGGCTATATTGGAGGAATAAATGTACGCAATTGCGTCAATCGCCGGTAAACAATTCAAATTAATCGAAGGTCAAACGATCCGGGTTCCGCGTTTGGATTCCAAACCGGGCGATACTGTAAACATAGAAAAAATCCTGATCGCTGACGACGGCAAACAAATTAAGGTGGGAACACCGGTATTAAAAAATGCCCAGGCAGCCATCAGTGTTGTTGAGCACGGTCGTGAACAGAAAGTATTAATTTACAAAAAGAAGCGACGGAAAGGTTATCAGCGTAAAAACGGCCATCGGCAGGGATATACCCTGGTAAAGGTGGAAAAAATTACCTTATCAGCAGCCAAGAAAAAGGCCACCCCGGGACCGAAAAAAGCCGCACCTGAAACGACAAAGGAAGCATAAATATGGCTCATAAAAAAGGACAGGGCAGTTCCCGTAACGGCCGCGATTCCAATTCCAAACGTCTTGGTGTTAAAGTTTCCGATGGACAGGCAATCTTAGCAGGCGGAATCATCGTCAAGCAGAGGGGAACCAAATTCCATCCGGGCGACAATGTACAACGAGGCCGTGACGACACCTTATTTGCCACCGCTGACGGGGTAGTCAAATTTGAGCAAAAAAGCAGAACAAGGAAATATGTCAGTGTCGTATCCCAATAGTCTTTAATACCGGTTACCACTGTTAAACCCCGGGTCCTTTGACGCGGGGTTTTTGTATATAGATCAGAGGGAAAGGTTGTAATTTCAGGGTGTCTTTTTTCATTCATTAATCCATAAACAGGAGGCCCAATGGCAAGAAGAAAAATCGCAATGATCGGTGGCGGTCAAATCGGGGGAAATCTAGCCTTATTAGCCGCCCAAAAAGAACTCGGTGATGTCCTGATTTATGATATCGCGAAAGCGGAGGGGATGATTAAGGGGAAAGCCCTGGATATTATGCAATTACGTCCCCATGACGGATACGACGTCAATCTGGAAGGAAGCTCTGATCCGGAGTCGCTCACGAATTCCGACGTGATTATCATTACCGCCGGCATTCCCCGGAAACCGGGGATGAATCGTGAAGATTTACTGGAAATCAATCTGGGAATCATCAAAGATGTTGCCGAAAAAGTAAAAACCTACGCACCCAATGCCTTTGTCATCGTCATCTCGAATCCTCTGGATGCGATGGTATATGCGTTCTATAAGGCATCCGGTTTCAAAAGTAATAAAGTTGTGGGAATGGCCGGTGCGCTGGATAGCGCCCGTTTCCGCACCTTTATCGCCATGGAGACCGGTTTTTCCGTTCAGGATGTTTCCTGCATGGTGCTTGGTGGACACGGAGACAGCATGGTGCCCATTACCCGGCTGGCCACTGTAGGCGGAGTACCGGTTACCAAACTCATTTCACCGGAACGTCTGGAGGCTATTGTGGAGCGTACCCGGTTTGCCGGTGGTGAAATCGTTAAATTATTCGGAAATGGTTCCGCTTTTTATGCCCCGGCTCAATCGGCCATTGAAATGGCTGAAAGTTATCTGCGAGATAAAAAACGGGTTATCCCCTGTGCATCGTATTGCCAGGGAGAATTTGGCATTAACGGATATTTTATCGGCGTTCCTTCGGTGATCGGATCGGGTGGAGTCGAACAAATACTGGAGTTTGATTTAACCAAGGATGAGCAAAACGCCTTGCTGAGTACTCTGGAGAAAGTAAAGAAAACCGTTCAGGGAACGGGACTTTGATTCATCCGACCAAAACAATGGAGCCCCACGGGAAAATCCCGTGGTACCTAGCAAAGTACGCCTATAAGGGCGACATCCCGATCCCGGGATGATTGAAAAGGATTCATCCACGACCAAAGGCCGTGGTTTTCTCCATATCGGGATAAAAAGCCCTCGGTTTTCTGAGGGCTTTTTTTATACAATCCGACGGACAACTTTATTATCCCTTCCCGGTCTAATCGGGAGTGACGCAAACCATACGTGGACGAATTAACCAAACAACTGATTTTGGATACCCAGCAAGGGAACCGGGAGGCCTTTCACCAACTGGTTGCCCTGCATGATGAAAGAATAATGACCCTAGCACTACAACTAACCAGGAATACACAGGATGCTGAAGATGTCTACCAGGATGTTTTCCTGAAAGCATTCCGTAAAATTCATCAGTTTCGTTTCGAAAGCGAATTCTACACCTGGTTATATCGAATTACGGTAAACACCGCCTTTAACCATTCGCGGAAACAATCCAAAATGCATATCGCCGATCCGAAAGCTGAAGACGGTCTGGATCCCCTGGCGTTAGTTCCCAGCCATGAACAGACGGATACTGATTCCCAGGACATAATGGACCAGGTGAAACAGGCGTTGCAGGAGCTCCCGAAACAACAACAAATTGTTTTTATCCTGAAACATATTCAAAACCAGAAAATAAAGGATATTGCCCTGATTATGGGACTGTCCGACGGCACTGTAAAAAAATATTTATTCCGGGCTATTGAAAAATTACGGGTTCAATTAAAGGAGTTACGTTATGCCTGATCCACTGACAGAAATTCAAAAAGAACAGGCAACACTTTACGTTCTCGGGGTTCTGGATTTCAATGAATTGCGAAATTTCAAAGCCGAGCTGAAATCGAATTCAAGCCTTGGAAAATACGTGGAAGAACTTCAGCAAACCCTCGAACTGACGGAACCCCTTAAAGACATTAGTGTGGACGCAACCTGGCTTCAGGGTCAACGAAACTTACTGCGTGTTACGATTGCAAAACTTTCTCCAGGGACCGATCTCATTCGTTCGGCCGGCGATCGTTTGCGACTCATCTTTGATACGCTTTTTATTCCGCAAAAATCATCCCTGGCCATTGCCACTTATGCCCTGTTAGCATTCCTTGCGGGACGTTTTCTGATCCCCAATCCCACAACTTCATCCGATTCCAAAGGCGTGGATGTACGGGAATTGATTCAGTCCGGATTGTTGTCCCAGGCCGATATTCAACTGGATGCAAACCGCCAGCATCCCATCCATGTCGCCGTCGATACCCGGCAAAAAGTAGAGTTATCCGGTGATGTAAATGACGAACAAATCCGGGAATTGATTTCTTACCTTTTACTCAACGACAAAAATCCGGGAAATCGCATGAAGGCCGCCGATCTGGTTGAGGAAATGAATCCGGATCAGGAAGTTAAAATGGTTTTGGTTTCTTCTGCCCTGTCAGACCCCAATCCCGGAATTCGTCTGCGTTCCATGCGACTCTTGCAATCCTATTCGGTCGATCCGCTGCTGATTAACGCCTGTCAGAAAATTTTGATGGAAGACACAAACGAAGCCGTGCGCATGGAAGCCATATCCATTCTGGCAAAAAAACCTTCCCGCAAACTATTGCCGATCCTTCGATTAGTAACTGCTACCGAATCCAATTCCTTTATTCGGAATCAGGCCCGGGAATTATTATTTAAACTGAACGATTCCATGAATCCGCTACCTGTGGGAGATATTCAGTGAAATATTTTGTTCTGGGATATTTCCTGCTTGGAATTCTTTGGGGACAGGTGATTGAGACCCGGGTCGTTCGCGCCGGTTCCTCAAAATATGAAGCGACGACTTTATTTACGGGATCCATCCCTTCTTCGGAAACTCCGGAAATTTCCCTCACACGGGTGCGCGGTAAGGTTTATATCACCGGGACCGAACAACCTCTGTTCAATATACAGGAACGAATTCTGATTGTGGCGAAATCATCTCGGGAAGCAGAAAAATTGGCTCAACACTACCGTTTTATTGAAGAACGCCGGGACAAGAATCAATTCTCATATCAGGGTCATTCCTCCAGTCCCCCTTCCCTGCGCTTTATCTATGAACTGACGGTCCCGTTGAATACGCAATTATCGGTTGAAACGTCCGGAGGAAATATCCGGGTCCAGAATACTCAGGGTGTTTTGGCTCTGAAAACCAGCGGGGGCGATATTGATTTGAATCAGGTTATCGGTGTGATCACCGGACAAACCTCCGGGGGGAATCTTGAGGCTCAGGACTATGAGGGTGTTTTAAAATTGAGGACATCCGGGGGAAATATTCGTATCCGGAAGGGATCCGGTCCCGTAGATGTGTCCACATCGGGTGGCGATATCCATATTAATCAGGTGACCGGAGATATTCGAATGGAAACCAGCGGGGGGTCCCTGTGGGCCGAAAACATTACCGCACAAAATGTAAACGGAGAAACATCCGGGGGGAACATTCGTCTGGAAACCGTCCGGGGAACTGTATCGGTGTCCACATCGGGAGGACACATAGAGCTGCATGATATCATGGGCTCGGTTACGGCTTCAACATCCGGAGGGAATATTCAGGCATTCGGTGTTCGGGGACCACTCGCCGTTTCGGCGGTGGGAGGATCGATTACCGGGAAACAACTGGAGGCCGGGGTCAGGGCTACAACTATTGGTGGTAATATTCATATTGAAAAGGAATGGAATTCTCAGTGGGGGAATCAGGGCATTCTGTTAGAAAACAATGATGGAAATATTTATTTAAAAGTACCTGGAAACTTCCCGGCGACAATTGAAGCGGTCATCAAGGGACAACGGATTCCCAACAGCATTATATCCGATATTCCCCTTACACTGGACTATACCACTCACAGGCTGGTGGGAAAAGGATCTATGAATGCAGGAACCTATAAAATCAATCTGAAAACAACATACGGACAGATTGTAATTGTGGAGGCAAAATAATTGACTAAATATATTCTGATTATACTCATGAATGCAGGCTTGATTTTGGCCCAGGATACAACAGCGTTCATTGATCGTGAAACATGGATTGAAGATGCGCAAAAAATGATTGGAAAGGCGGAACCTGATTCGGGGGTTGAGATAACAATCACTTCGCCCGACGCAACCCCGGTTCCACTTCCTGATGATACGGTGATTACCCGGTCGCTCCGTTCATCCCGGGAATTAAAAATATTCGGGGATCACACCATTCCGGCAGGCGCCATCTACCGGGATGACATCCGAATTATCGGAGGTGATCTGACCATCAATGGCACCCTGGAAAGCCATGCCACCGTAATTGGTGGGGATGTGATCATCCATGCAGGAGCCGTCGTGGATGGGGATATTTTAGCGTTGGGTGGTCGCGTAGAGCAATCTGACGAAGCTATTATCAATGGAAAAATAATTGAAACCAATTTGACGGAAGGGCTGGTCTATCGGGAAACGGGAGCACGAGCCGATTCATTGCGTGATTGGGATCTGGATTTCTCTTATGGTGACGACTACACTTGTCATGATAAAAACTCCTGGCATACACCTTCTAACTGGATTCATTTCAAAACCGATGGACTGGTGTATAACCGGAATGAAGGATTTGTTATCACCCCAATTAATAGTCAATGGGACCGTCGCGGGGAATCTTCCTTTATCTTGAATCTCAGTGCCGGCTACCGGCAGGCGGACCATTCTCTGGTCGGTCGGATCACCTTCCAAAAGACCTTTTTTACTAACCGGAATTTCCTGCTATTTGCGGGACTTATGAACCAAGCCCGGTCCGATGATGCTTATCGTCTTTCAGTTGAAGAAAACACCCTGGCGGGAATCCTGGGTCGTCAGGATTTTTTAGACCGCTGGAATGAGCAGGGTTGGCGAACCGGATTCGGCATCGCCCTCGGTGGATTGAGAACATCCGTTTCCATCAATTCAGTCAAACGCGATACCCTGGGGGTGATTGACATGTGGAGTCTGTTCAATCGCAATCGCATTCTCCGACCGTCCCTGACCTTCACACCTTATACATCCAATTATGTGTTAGCTACAGCAGATTTCAGAACGGCACGGTATCGGCTTTTCCGCTCCGGAATTGCGGCCCATGTGGAAGCGGAACTGTTTCGCGACGGTTTCAATCCCCGGGAGTTGTTAACCGCCAATATCAATGAATTGAATACGCGGATTTTCGTAACAACGGTAGCGAACTGGGAATTCACACCAGGGATTTTACTCCGGACCCGATTGATTGCCGGATTAACTAACGGAACGCTACCTTCATATCGGTATTTTGGAGTGGGTGGCTTAGGTTCCCTGGGGGCTCACGGGTTTAAGGAACAACTTGGCGACGAAATGATTCAGGGGAGTCTGGCCGTTATTTTTAAACCGGACTTTCTGGATATGAATCAATTCTTTTCAATCTATATCGAAACCGGACATGCCTGGATTGATGCAAATCAGGATTACACTCAGCTTGATGTATCATCCTATTCCGCCCAATTACTTCAAACGGCCGGTTTCACCGTAGGAAAAGCTGATGGAAGTGACGTGGACTTCCTGATCAATGTGGCTAAATCCCTGGATCAACCTGCGACCTATGAAACCACATTCCGCTTAACACTAAATTTCTGAAACTCATGATCATTAGATTCTCTATCATCCTGATTTTTTCCTGGTCAATTCTTTGGGCACAGCACGATACTTCCCGTACGGTTACGGATACATATCATTACAGTGTGGATGATATTTCCAATTTGAAAATGAATTTTGAGTACGGCTTTGGAAAATTAACCATCAAACCGCTCAAGGAGACAAAAGCGATTCTGGGGAGCCTGACCTATAATCCGACCCAAACCGTTCCCAAAGTTGACTATAAAAAATCCGGGGATTCCGGTACACTTACGGTGGAAGTCAATAATCCCGGATTGGACAACGGTACTAAAACACATATTAATTTTAATCTGAAACACCTGGAATTTGATTCGAAGGATAATCGGATAAAAAGCGAGATCGACTTTGTACTCCCGACGGCGCTCCCCTCCCGGCTGAATTTGGATTTCGGACTGGGTGACGCCGACCTGGATCTTTCCGGAATCGCGTTGCGTGGATTACGCATTGATTGCGGTCTGAGTGATGTGGATATTTTTTTCGGTAAACCCAATCAGGTGATTTGCGATTCCATCACGCTATCCAATGGCCTAGGTGACTTACGTGCCGAAGGACTCGGCTTTGCCAATGCCAAACGCCTGGACCTGGAAGTCGGACTGGGCTCCGCTTATATTGACCTGCGGGGTCAGACCCGATCCAACATGGATATCGACGCACAGGTTGGGCTGGGAACGCTGAACCTGATTTTACCGGAAAACGTCAACATTCGGATTGAAGTGGGGAAATCATTTTTATCGTCCGTCGATATTTCCGGACTTCGTTCGCGCGAAGAAAATATATATACATCTCCCGAATGGAAATCCGGTCGCCCCACCATTACCATCGAATTGCAGGTTGACCTGGGATCAGCGGACGTGTATATCCGTCCCTGAACTGACGTCAGTCAATCAACCGCAGAACTTCCACCACCAATTTTTCAATCCCCTCCGCCGCTTCGCTGATGTGTTGGGCTTCCATGTAAGCCGGCGTGGACACTACTTTCCGTTCCTGATCTATAACCATTTCCCGTACCGGACAGACCACGTGGTGTGCGCCCATGGAGTCAATATCAGCAGCCGTCTTTTCATCCGATCCGATCGTCAGGTCCACCGCTTCGCCCTGAGACCCGAGAATTTTCGCCATCATTGCCGGAGCAATACACATGACACCGATGGGTTTCCCGGCGGCATGAATTTCCCGCGCTAATCGTTCCACATCAGGATTAACGCTGCACTCAGCGCCGGTCATGGCGTAATCGCATAAATTCTTGGCCACGCCAAATCCGCCGGGAAAAATCAACGCGTCCAGATCATCGCTTTTGACTTCAGCAATATCACGAATATTGCCCCGGGCGATCCGGGCGGCCTCCACCAGCACATTACGCGATTCTCCTTCCGCCTCCTCGCCGGTTAAATGATTAATCACGTGCAACTGATCAATATTAGGCGCCATGAGTTCCATTTCCGCACCGGCACGATCCAATGCCAGCATGGTAATCACTGTTTCATGAATTTCCGCACCGTCATAGACGCCGCATCCCGATAAAACAACTCCGACTTTGGGCATAATTTCCTCCAGCATTTTGTTTTCCGTACGCTGATCATATTCATCAGCCATGAAGAATATTAAGATGAGCTAAGAATCAAAATTGATTCCACTATATTTTACAATATCTACAAAGGAATTTAATAACTGTAAAACAACACCGGATACGGTTTTCTTGAGCGGTAAAAAACCATCCGGTTGGATTGATATCTATTCATTTTCGTATCTCGTTGCGGTTTCCTTTTTCAGGAGACATCGTATGGACCAGATTCCGCTTCATTCCTTCAAAGCGGGTTCGCTTGATGGGTGAATGGCGAAAGATTTCCCTGAATTTTGTTTCATCCATATTTTCCCATTCACGACAGGTCCAGGTCTGGATTTCCGGCAGGGGTTGAAATTCTTCCCACGTGGTGGTCTTTTCCAGCTTCCGATTCCAGGGACATACCTCCTGACAAATGTCACATCCATATATCCAGCCATTCAGCTCATATAGGTTTCCTTCCGGAAACGGTCCGCGATGTTCAATGGTCAGATAGGAAATACATTTCCGTGCGTCCAGGACATAGTCAGTCAAAGCTTGCGTCGGACAGGCATCAATGCAGGCGGTGCAGGAGCCACAATAGTCGGCGGTAAAAGGAGCATCGTAATCCAATTCCCGGTCAATGATGAACTCACCTAAGAATATCCAGCTCCCCAAATCACGGGTGATAATATTGGTATGTTTCCCCTGCCAGCCCAGTCCTGCTTTCCGGGCCCAATCTTTTTCCATCACCGGTGACATATCGACGCAGACCCGGGATTCACCACCATTTGTCCATTCGCGATATTGTGTTTGAACCGCTTTGATCCGTGAAATCATAAGTTCATGGTAATCCTGGCCCCAGGCATAATTGCTGATTTTAAGTCCGGTGTCGGCTGTCGCCATGCGGTCTTTTACCCGTCCGGTGAAATAATTCAGTGCTACCACAATCACCGATTTCGCCTCGGGAAAGTAATTCAACACATTTCCCCGTTCTACGCTTCGCTTTTTCATCCAGTGCATGGTTCCTTCAAATCCGGCGCGAAACCATTGATGCAATCGGTTCTCGGCTTCCGGATCGGGAAGCGCCGGCGCCAAGCCCACTTTTTCAAAGCCCTGTTTTCTTAAGGCTGCTTTTAACCTGTGGGTAAGTTCAGTAGGATTCAAAACAAACGGATAAAATCCCAATCCAGGCGTCGGGATTGCTCTCCCGGGCAAGATTTAACCGGTCCCCCGTCATTTCCCGGCAAGGCCCGATTGATTCAGCACTTTTGAATACCAGAACAGTCCGGCCACGGTTTTAGAATCGGTAATGGAACCGTCCCATACCAGGGAGAGAGCCTCATCAAAAGTCACCGGCATCACCTCAATCCATTCATCCTCATCGCCCGGCACTGAATCAGCAGTCAGGTCCTCCGCCAATACAATTCCCATGCGTTCATTGCTGTAACCAACGCAGGGCTCCAATTCGCCCAATAACGTCATGCGACCCGGCCGATACCCGATTTCCTCCTTCAACTCCCGTTCGGCGGTGGTAAGATAATCTTCTCCCGGGTCCAGTTTCCCTGCCGGGAATTCAATCATCACCCGACCAATCGGGTATCGAAACTGCTTCACCAAAACGATTTTCCCATCCGGCAAAACCGGAATCATGACCACGGCACCCTGATGAAGGATATATTCCCGGGTCGCCGTTCGCCCGTCGGGAAGTTCAACCGTGTCCAGGCGTACATCCAGTAATTTACCCTTAAAAACCTGCGTGGTGGTTCGTTGAGTCTCTGTGAATTTCATAATAAACGAAGGCCGGGGATTTCCCCGGCCTTTGGATGACATGTTAAATCGGTTTACAGATCTTCCAATAAATCCCGGGCTTCATCCTGAAGAATGCGATCGCTGTCCGTGTCCGCCGGTAAGCTGATGGCTTTTTTATATGCCGTCGCAGCGGCATCTTCATCGTCCAATTCCTCATATGTTTTGCCCAACCAGACGTAGTTGCGAATATCGGAAGGATCAATATCAATCGCCTTTTGAAAATAATCCCGCGCTTCTTCAAAACTGGCTTCAGGCGGTTCGGCATAGACCAGTCCGGCAATGGTACGCTCAATCCAGCTCAAATCAGCCAGCGTGTAATGCCAACGGCCCATGACGTGATAATTCCCATCATCGGTAGGATCCAGTTCGATGGCCTTTAAGGTATGTTCTGCCACCAGGTAGGAATTCTTAATTTTCTGTTCGGTACCTTCCAGTTCGCCGACCCGACCAACCAGGATGCCATACCATTTATGGGATTCAGCCCGATTGGGATCCATTTCCAGGGCTCTTTTGGCATAATCAAAACCGGCATAGATGTTTTTGGATATTACGTCTTCATCCGTGGAATTATCGGACAAATCAAAATGCGCCCGAGCCAATCTCCAGATCACCTCGAAATTATCCGGTTCCATCTGTTCCGCTTGTTTTAAGACGGTAAATACCTGATCATAATTATTCTCGTCATGTAATTTGTCCGCCTGAGCCAGCAAATCAGCTACAGTCTGACCGACAAGAACTGTTCCCACCAGCAAGAATCCGATTGCAATGATTCGTTTCATGTTATCCTCCTGTTAAAAATATTCGATGTAGGTAATTTTTATTTCCCGGTTAAATGAAGTGACCTTGTCCTGGTCAAATAAAAGATTATTAAAATCCATCTCAATGTGAAGGTGTTCCACAAAGGTCCACCGGACGGCTCCATTCAAATATCCGCTTTTGGTCAGGCTCATGGTTTGGGCCGTCAAATTATTTTCATTGAGAGCGGCATTGTATTCCAATAACAGGGATAATTCCGGATTGAGTTCCATATCCCAACCAAAGAACAAATTGGGGTCGCTATCCCCATCATCCCGTTCCGTGAAGCTGTAATTGGAACCGGCGTGAAGTCCCATATTGCCTAAAGGTGTTTTCCAATTTTTACTGGCCGCCAGATACAGTCCGTAAGATTTCATATCGTATCGCTGCTGATTACGCTCCGAATGATAGGCGCCGAAACCCTGCGTATCAATTCCAATCGATATCCCGGGCATTTTTTCGGTTTCATCAATCATTCTATATTTTATCGACGCTTCCGGGCGGGGATACCAGGCCACGGCCGTATCACCTATCAACTGGCTGGCACCATAGGAAACACCGAACTGAAAGCGATCCGTTATTCCGGTGCTGAGACCGATACTGAGTCCGCCGGCTTTTTGAACCCGCATTTCCATGGCGAAACTCCCCCGAACCAGAACCCCTGCAGTGGGAATCGTAATTAAATGAGTCGGTGGCGGATAGGCTACCGTTTGGGCGCTGAGTGTGGTTGCTGCCAAAAGACCAAACAAAATGATAAATCCCGGACGTCGCATATTGGTTTCCTTGTTAGAATCAGCGTTTAATTTAATGGTCGATTTCCCGAAAAACAACGCTCGAAGCAAAAGCCGGAAACAGATATTTTCCGTATTCCTTTGATCTCCATAGAAAACGCATCAACGGTTTGGCCTATCTTTATCACCAATCATGGAGACCTTGTCATAAATGAACGGCGAATAACACGACCGACGCTCAGGTGTCCCACAAATTAGCTAATTACTCTTTGCTCCTCACTCATTATTACTGAGAATTATTCTCCCCGGTTCACGAGATAACTTCCATTGCGACTCCGCGCCCAGGATATTTGTGACACAGGAATATTCAGTACTTCACCGGTCGACAAGCGGATTTTCAGCCCCTCTGATGTGGACTGAATCAAGGTTCCCACCATTAACTGACCGTTAATTAGCTGGAGTAAATCGTCGGCCAAAGGAGGAATAGTTGCCGGGTGAGATAGGGTTATTTTTGACTGTCGGATGGATTCTATAATCGTTTCCGCTTCCAGAAGTCGATTTCCCAACTTGGGCGGAGGTACACGATATAATTTATCCGCCGGAGCCACTGTCAAATCCACCTCACTAATCAATTCCCCTTGCCGTCCATATTCCGCCAGGGACCGGATACGGCCCTCCGAATCATAGGAATACTGATACCTTCGGATCATTTTATTATTTGGAAGTTGGGTCCATTGTTCGGTTGCCTTGCGGCCCCGTGGAGTATAACTCATAGAAATACGTCCATAGGGAGTACCATCAACAGTAATAAAGGTCATTTGGCGAATATGACCCATTTTATCCAGCTCTACCTGCGTGTGTTGTCCCTCAAAAGTGAGTCGGACGTTATCGGGGATAGCCCATTCACGGAATTTCTTGCTCCAGGCTTCCTGCGCTCCGTACAGTTCCACCCATTGAAGTTGGTTCTGCTGATTAAAATGATACTTTTGCACTAAAGTTTGGTCATTGTTATAACTGAGGATATCCGTTCCCAATGTATCGCCGGAGGCCGTGATTTTACTGAGAACAATCGGCAAATCCTGTTCATTGTAAAAGACAATCCAATGATCCTTTCCCTTCCGATCATAGGCGCTTACAGCGGCATTGCCCAGAAAATCCGCCCGGGATAAAAAATATTTCAGATAGGCCACTTGTCCCGGCTGAGTCCAGCCCACGGACCAAAACACTGCCAGCGGTAAAAACCACCGGAGTTTCATATCAGGGATTGGTAATCAGGTTTTCGTCCAACACATTGGAAAGACGATAGCGCACGATCCGGTGAGCCGGTGTATCGCAGACATAGATGACGCCCTGATCATCCACCGTGACGGCGGAAGGATTCTCCAAATAATTCGCTGTTTCCTGCACCACAAACGTATCCACTTCCACACTGTCGGTCCCGTTAAATTCCCACCAGGTGGTATCCACCAGCACCTGTTCCACACCGGCTTTTTTAAATAAATCCCCGTCATGCGAAAACACCTGGATTTCCCGAGCCCGGGAATTGGCAACATAGATCATCTGATTGCGGTCGACGGCTACATCCAGCGGACGATCAAACCGGCCCAAATCCATAATATTGTTTACCCCAGGTTGAAAAACCGAAGAATACGTCGTATAGCCCCCGGTGATGACCGGACGGATTTTATGTACGGAGAAGTAATCACCTAACTGAGCATAATAAACAGACCCGGTGTAATCCACATCCATCCCAACGGGATTATTTACGGTTCCCGATCCTGTACCGTACTGGGCAATCGTACCGCCAAATACCCCGCGATGGGTCCAGAATTCATCGCCGTCCGGTGTTCGTACCCAGAGGGCGTGTTCCAATTTAATTTTAATAATCCGATCCTGAGCCTGGTCGGCGGCAAAGAAAAAATTGTCGTTCCCTTCCGTGGCGCTGAGGGCCGAAAACCGGGAGTCATCACTGGAATAATAGAGATCCGCTGTTTGATTCACCAGCCAACTGCCGTCGAATAAAACATGCGGTTTCAACATTGAATCCAATACCACACTGGACTGACTCCATTGAATATTATTCAGCGTCCAATCAGGATTATTGGCCAGTTCGACCCATTCGGCGGAGCCGGCCGTGGCGAAAATCGTGTTTCCGGTCCCATCTTCTATAAAATTCCCGGACTCGGCATAGGCATCAATTCCGAGCGTATTCCAGCTTTGATTCCAGACATAAACGCGGTTTGAGCCATCAATGAACAATACATTCATCTTGGAATCCACATCCACATCAATAGGAACCAGCAAATCAGAAGTTTCCGGAACCTGTATCTGCTCAAGCATATCAAATCCCGGTAATTTGTTTCCGCTTCGATCCAACACCCAAATACTGTGAGCCGACGAATCGGCCACATAGAGATGTCCATCACGCGCCAGGGAAATCTCGACCGGTGAATCCAACCCGAACGTTTCGTCCCAAACGGGGTTAATTTGAATATAGGTAGTATCCCCGGCACCAAAATTATCGGTATTATCCTGAGTAAGAGAAGCCAGCGGTGATAACTTTACACAACCCCATAAGAGCAAGCTCAAAATCAGTAGACTGAGGGAAACGCTTTTCATCATTTCATCCCCAAACCAATACTGAATCGCACCGGGTCCGACAAATGCGACATGTTGGTCCAGGAATAATCGGCATTCAAACGCCAGCTCCCCAACGGGATCGACAGTCCCAGCCCGGCCGACAGGCCTTCTTCCTCTTTTCCCAGTTTAATTCCCGACCGAAGATAAAGAACGTGAAATAACTGATATTCCATCCCGGTCAGGACATATTCCGCATCGTCCACCGGATGATTTAACTGAACCGACAGCGTAAGCGCCGTCAATGGTCGTTCGATGATTTCCATGGCCGCTCCAACCTGGAACAGAGTAGGCGGTGAAAATTCCTGATACGCCGTTTTCAGAACAGTTTCATTTCCCGTATCCGAATCCAGGACCCGTTTTTCATACGTTCCGTCAGGGGCCGCCTGGGAACCGAAATGACTTAAGGCAGCGGAAAACCGTAAACTTTTATAACCGGTCCAGTAAAACGTACCCATATCCAGCAGCGCCACACGCATACGAATACCGGCCAAATCCTCCTGTACATCCTTCAACGTTATTCCAAAACTGAAACGATCAGTAAGTTTTACGGCATACGTGAGACCGATGAAACGGTCCTGATAGGTAAAATAGTTCCCTGTACCATGGGGCAGGTATTCGGTCGTTTCTTCCATGGGAGACATGTGGAGAATACCGGCGCTGAATCCCAGATAATGGCGGGATGTCAGATGATGGGTGACGCTGATAAAATCATAGGAAATATCTGCCGGCCAATTTACTCGTGAGGTTACCAGTTCCGTATTCCGGAGCTGAGCAAGGGTTGCCGGATTATAGTAAATCGATGCGGCATCCTGGTTCATGGCCACGACGGCTTCCCCCATACCCACTGCCCGGGCGCTGGCGCCGATTTTTAAAAAAGTAAAACTGGACGTTCCGACCCGCTGCCCGCCCAGGATAGGAAAGAAATTTTGGGAACGGGCAAACGTACCCAGTTCGAGCAAAAGAATAGTCAGAATGACGGTTCTTTTCATCAGAAAATAAACTGGATCCCCAGTTCCGTTGATCGGGGCCGCCGGAAGCGGGACGGGTCCAGATTGGGATTGGGACGGTTAATCATGGAATACGAATAAATCTGCCCGGGGCCATAGCCATCGCCGGTAAAGGGATTGATTCTTCGTGGAATACGGGCATCCAGAAGATTCTCTATTTCCATATAAAATTTCATTTTTAATCCGCCTACGGGAATCGTTTTATACAACTTCAGGTCAATGTTGTATACCGGCTGTCTGGCGATATAAAAATAGGGTTTATCACCTTCATAGGTCCCGATATAATAGGGAACACCGTCCACTTCGATGATTCCTTCGGGATATTCCTTGGTTCCCAGAATCGATCGCGTATACCGGCGACCGGACGTATAATCCAGGCGTATGCTTAAGCCCCATTTATGTGGTGAGCTGTAGGAAATATTTGCGAAGGCCTGGAGGGGACGATCCCAGCTCATAAAATTTTCGCCCAATGGTTTTTCGGACAATTGGCCGGCCTGCACCAGAAGATTATCCAACGGACTGGAACTCTTTCCGGTCACAATGGAATAGGTCAGGTTCAAATCGGCATACCAGTTCCGGAATAAACGGCTTTTCAGGATTAGCTCTACCCCTCGCGCCCGGGCATAATCCGCATTGAAATACATGTTAAACGAGAGATGGGAATATTTGGGATTGGAAGGTTTTATTGTTTCCGATGTTTCATAATCAAACATATCCTTCCAATACGCTTTGACTTCCAGAACCTGATCTTCGCTGAAGCGATGTTTGATTCCCAATTCATACTGGACCGTCGTTTTGGGATTCAGATTCGGATTTCCAAACACCTGATAGGTGGACTGTGAGGTGGAATTCAACTTGGCATATACATATTGAAACGTAGGCAACTGGGAAAAATGACCGTAATAAAAATAGAGGACGTCATTATGCGTAACGGGATGAGAAATACCAAACCGGGGGCTTAATCTTCCCTTTCCCCGGTACCCTAATACTGAAAACGTTTCCTTATTAAATTTTTCCCGTGCGGCATCGGTAATGATAATGGAATTGGGGTTATTGATTGCATTTTCCACATACTTACCCGGGAACCAGTAGTCATACCGCGCCCCGATATTTACGGTCATCCCCTCAAAGGTAATGCGATCCTGAATATAGGCCGCCCCGAAAGTGGTGTAAGCCTGATACCGGTCATAATTTGCGCCCAGGCCCGTGGTCCCGGCCCAGGGTTCATCAATGTCCATAACCTGAATGGTCGTGTAGGAATTTTCAATTCCCGTCTTCACTTTTTGCCGCTCAGTGACCTGAACCGTCCAATCGGCATCCATGCGAATATTATTGCTATTAATATCGTACCATTCGGGAGACATTCCCGTATCATAGAATTCATCGCCGTAGGTGATATAAATGTCCCCTTCGGAATTCTGGATATTGTAATTGATCGGATTCAGGTCCAGTCGTTGGCGGTATTGATCCCAGGATAAATCCTGAACCGCACTGTGTTCCATTGAAGAATAACGCCCCAGGGTAATTTCATAAAATGACCGGGTGGATAACGTATGCGTCCAGTTTATTGTGGTCAGCCGGGTTTCCCGGGTAATCGTATTATAATTATCCAGAATTTTGGAATACGCATAAGGAAAATACGTGCTGGAAAAAGCCCGGGGCATGAAGTACCCCTGATTAATATTCATGGATATATCATAAGCCATGGATAATTTTTTTTGCCCCCCAATATTCCAGGTCATTTTCGATGACGCGTGCCAGTCATTATTTTCCCGGGGACTGAGAAGTTCCATCAACCTGTCGGCCTGCTTATCGGAAACGCCTGGCAAGGTCCAGTTTCGGTGAGGATATAATTTACGTGCCACGGGTAAGTAGCTGTCATAAGCCTTTCCGTATCCATTGATAAAAAAGGAAAATTTCCCCGGTAAATCCAGGCCCAGAAGGTGAGGAAACTGTTCCAGAAAAAAGGAAGGACCCCCAAAATTAAATTCAATCCGATCCGTATTATAATTGGTTAGCGCTTTTTTTGTCATTCCCCAATGGTCACTGCTGAGTTTTAAGGCGCCTTCATAATGATTCCGGCCTTCCTTAAGACGAATATTTACCACGCCCGACATAGCCTGGCCATATTCCGCATTATATCCGCCGGTGACTACTTCCAGTTCCTCAATGGCTTCCGCATTCACAAATACGTTTCCCGTCATGCCCGATAGCGGATCTTTCACGGTCATACCATCTACAATAAATAACGATTCATCAATCCGTCCTCCACGGATATGAATTTCATTATCCTGTGTAGTAACGCCAATCTGTTCCGATAAAATATCCTGCACATCGTCCACAACCTTATTGGAAATTTCATCGCTCCGTATCCGTGACAGGGATGCGGTTTCATTTACATCGAATAACGGTTTCTTCCCTACCACAACCACTTCTTCCCCAAACCCAAGAACCGTTTCTTCCATGGTAAAGTTTACTTCAACCGACTGACCCTCTTTGACCTTGATTCCTGTTTTGAGCATGACTTTATATCCGATGATCGATGCTTCCACATCGTAATCGCCGCGGGTAACTCCTGAAATTCGATAAAATCCGTTTTCATCGCTGGAGGCGCCATGGTAGGTTCCTTTTATCATCACATTTACGCCAATTAAAGCTTCGCCTGTTTTTCCGTCCTTAATCATCCCCTGGATGGTGGCGGTTCTGGTCTGACCCCACAGGAATGCCGATAACAGAATGAATAACCAAATCCGTTTCATTCGCCAAATTCCTCAGTCAGTAAATAGGTTATAAACTTGCCGGCCGATCCATTGCCTTCCATGATGGGACGAATTCCATTATGGATCGGCAGGGACATGAGAACTATTTTTCCTGACAAAGTAGTGGGTGAAAGCCGAAATCGTCCCAGACTGGCGACCGTAGGAGTTCCCGTCCAGGTATCGCCACTTTGCGGTTCAGCCATGTGATACATTCCCCTCAATTCCTCAAACGCAGAACTATCAGGGATAAAACTTCTAACCCGGATAGCAATCAATTGGGAAATTTCCAGATCCAGATCAGAGCGGACTTCGGAAATCAATTGACGCCCGGGGAATAAACGTCCGCTGGGATTTAAAACATCCGTTGATTGTAACGGGAAAAAAGTAAACGTGGAATCTTTCAGATCCGGTGCATCCAAAAAGAAATTCCCCCCACCCATTACATAGCTATATATGGACGAACTGGCCTCCAGATAGGTTTCTTTTTGAGTATAGGCTGAAAACCATAATACCGAGGTAAAATAACTCAGATTAGCGGTGATATCGGTTGAAGAGAAGGGTAGTGCATTCCCGACTTCCCAGACCGAGTAGGCCTCCGTTCCCAAGAGTGTATCCAGTACTGTACGGTACCAGGATAGGGCAACGTTATTGTTATCCTGGGGAAAGTCATCCACAATCAGCACCGACCCCCGTACCGGTTTTACAACCCAGAAATTGGGTTCATCAATGTTTTGCTCATCGGGGAAAGAGATAATGGGACTTCGCGCGCCGGCAATATCTTCTACCATTAGATAGAAGGTGTGACGTCCCGGATTAATTTCTGTCAGGGTGATACTGGAATACGAAGCCGCATCCAAGGTAGTCCAACAGGTATCACAGGTATCATCCAAAGCATAGTATACCGAAATAACCGACCCCAGTCCATCCTGATCGTAAATATCCCAAACAAACGTTCGTGTTGGAAAAGTGAAACTGGTATCTCCCGGGATATTAACAAGAAACGGATTACTGCGGTAACGAAAGCTTACCTGAGGAGGTGAATTTCGGATGGGAAGTACCAATCGGGCGGGAGACCCATCCACCAGACTATCCCCGTCCATGGCCTTAACCTCAAAACTGAACACATCCAGATTGGTCTGAATCGGAACGAAGAACAGGCCGGATTCTTTTGTCGTATAGGACCATTCATGATCCACGCTCCAGCGATAATAATATCCGATAACGTTTCCGTCCGGATCTTCCCCCCACCAATGCAGGGCCTGACGGCTGGTGGTGATGGTGGTAAAAGCATGATCCAGGGTATCCCAGACCATGGAAGTATCCGGATTCCCGGAAAAATTATAGGTCCAGAGCGTATCCATAATTTCCGTACCATTACCCGGGTCGATGAGTGTGTCAATTTCAGCGATCGACGCATACACGGTATCGGTGGCAATCAGAGACAGGTAGGTTTCCGGAGGCTGATTAGCTAGCGGATCCGATGGATCGTTATATTCCCACAGTGAACAGGAGAACAGAACAGGGAGGCTGAGCAGGATGATTAATCTTCGCATGGAATCAGAAAGTGGAGGTGCGGGAAATCCCGCACCTCCATTAGAGATTAACGAACCAGAAGCATTTTCCTTTGATCAGAAAAAGAGCCGGCTCTCAGTCGATAAATGTAGACCCCCGAGCTTACCGGATTGCCTTCATTATTACGACCGTCCCAGTTCACAACATGCATTCCGGGACCATACTTTTCATCGACCAGGGTTCGTACCTGATATCCCAACACATTGTAGATCACCAGTTTCACCTTTTCACTGCCGCCCAGGTCAAAGCGAATCCGTGTTTCCGGATTAAAGGGATTGGGATAATTGGGATGCAAGGCATAGACCATGGGTGTCGGTACGAAATCGTCATTCACACCGAGTTGACCCAAATCAGCCATATCCCGAATCTGAACTTTATAGCTCCCGAAACTGAAGTTAAAGATACCGGTAACGGTTTCCAGGGTCGTTCCAACCGAAAGGGCATCCAAAAAGGCTCC
The DNA here is from genome assembly GCA_013152835.1 of FCB group bacterium. GTDB lineage: Bacteria > Fidelibacterota > Marinisomatia > Marinisomatales > J089 > J089. The sequence continues at coordinate 2,856 of JAADFQ010000063.1, read as the reverse complement.
GGCTTCAGCATTGGCCATGTCATCATCAATCAGGCAGGAAACTCCACTGCCATCATCCACACTCCAGTCATACTGATTTAATGCGGAGACGGTCACATTATGTAGAGTAACCAGCACACCTTCATAGGATTCCACTTCTTCCCCATCCTGGGCCAGATCGGAAGTCCCGACGGTAACACCACTCAGATAACTGCCACTGCTGTGAACCGTTATATTGGTTATGTCTTTCAACTTGGTGTTATTGTCCCATTTGAAGTGCCAGGCCGGGTCATACTCTTCAACGGTACCTGTCACGGAGATGGAATCTCCCCGGGTTAAATTCACACCGGAAAGTGGATCGAACACAATACCGTTCCAGGGACCTTCAGCAATTTGCATTGCATAGGCATGGTAACCGGAATTGGCCTGTGCCGTGTCACCGGTGACAATACCACTCAGGGTTACCGTACAGCCATCGAAGGGTGAATCACCCCGAGTCCAGGAAGTCATCTGTACATCGGCAATGGATAGGGCGCCGGATTTCGTAATATAACTGAACTGGTTGGCATCGGTATCCGCCGGAAGCGTACTGGTTTTTGCTTCGGCCTGTTCAGCGCCATCATCCGTCGCTTCCACATAATAATCCACATGAGCGCCATCGACGCCGGTGGCGGGAATGTCGCCTACCCAAGCGGTGGTATCCGTGTTAGTCATGGATACCGTGGAATAATTGGTTCCATCCGTGGAATAGTAAACCGTTGCCGAAGCAATTGCACTGTTATCTTCAATCAAGGCCGTTACGGTTACCGCATCATCAGGACCGGGAACGCAGGGATCGCGATCAACGCTCTTGATATTTGGTGGTCCGGCCCCGAAAATAATATCGGAAGCATAGAGCGGTTCCAGCTTATACGCCGTAGAGTCGGAATAACTACCATAGTGGTGGTAAATCCATCCTTCGATGGAACTGATATAGGATCCCACCGGAGGCCGGCCATTGGCCGTTTGCCAGGCGTTTAAACTGTCGGAATCATCATCCACATTGACGGAGCCGCTGCCATCATCAATTTTCCATTCGCCATAGGGTAAATCATTCACAGTGACGATCGCATCTTCCGCCCGAACCATGACAGTACCCCATTGTTCCGCTTCCGTGGGCCACCGGAGATCGCCGGTTGCCACGACGGGAACGGTCGGTTCCGGAGTGCCGAAATCGATGAGGTCGATGGGTTCGGTGATAAACAGTTCCGTCATGTTGGAACCACTGGTACGATATTCAGAGATAAAACCGGTTGCCCGAATAATATCGCCCTCATACAGTACCGGAAAAGCAGTGGAATCAGGATCATAGGACAGAATTGAACTCCAGGGACCGCCTGATGTATCCTGGAAAATGAATTTAATTCCCGCTCCGGCAAAACTGAGTCCGGTAGGCATCGTAACCACGCCGTACACCGTGACCGTATCACCGCGCATATAGGATGTATCGGATTGGGTATCCACTCCGGCTTTCAGCAGATCACTGTACAGGACCTGTTGAATCCGTTGGAGACGAACATCACCGGATTCCACTACATCCCGGGCCAGGCGGGGTTGTAGTTTCGTGTTACCATAGGAATAATCCAGACAACCGGTAACGCTGGCCAAAACCTGACCGGCAGCCGGAGAATAAAAATAGTCCCACTTATCATCGGCACGAAGGGGACCAGAGCCGTCGTCCATGGACCATTCACCATATCCCAGGTCCGGATCATCCACGGTAACATTCTGAACCGTAATCAGACAGCTTTCAAAGGCTTCCGCCTGGGGTCCGCCGGTACCGACATCAACCGTGGACACCGGCGTCGGTTCGATGGGATTTACCGCCGGGCCATGAATCGTGAAATCGGTTACATCGCCCAATTCCGTCATCCCGGAATATTCATCCACCGTTCCGGTGATCGTGACACTATCGCCTTCGGCCACTGAATTCACAATTCCTGTGGGACTGTCAAAATTAAAGCTGTCCCAGCCGCCATAGTTGAAAACCATAATACCATTCCAGGCACCGGGGGCGTCCTGAACAAAGATATACCGGTTCGAACTGCCACCCCAGAATTCAGCGGTCACAATACCGCTGATGGTAACGACCTGACCGTTTAAAACGGAGGCGTCGGAACCGGTTCCGGTCGTATCCTGAATGGAAGCAATCGAGGTAATATTGGAAGGTGTTTCAAAAGTTACATTATACGTGGCGCTGGTATCGGCATTGCTATGCACATCCGTTATAACGGCATAGAATTCTGCCGTTGTACCTTCCGCCTGACCGGGGATGGTATATGTATACGTGGAATCACCATTATCTGTCATTGTATTGGCCGTGAATGATCCACCGTCCAAAGCGACGTAAAGATCGGCAACTAAACCCGGATAATCATCATAAGCATTCACGGTCACAAGCACATTCTCATCAGGCAGTGGAGCGGCCGGAGCAAAATCCACACTAACCAGCGTCGGGCCGATCGCCGTGGTGACGATATCATCGGCGTCCCGGGGATTCACACCATAGGCGCTGTATGAATAATCCACTACTCCGGTAATGGAATCAAAGAAATCACCCACTGCTGGCGTGACAGCAAAGAATCCGTCATCAATCTGACATTCACCGGATCCATCATCCACGTACCATTCACCATAGTTATTGGCAGCTTGCGTTACAGTTACATTCGTAAGCGTGATCAGAAGTCCCTCATAGGGCTCTCCCGTATCCGAGCAACCGCCGTTTAACGCACCGGTGGTAATAGAAATGGGGTCCCAAAGCGTATTCCCGGAGGAATGGATCGTCGAATCGGATACACCGCTTAATTCGGTTAACCCGTAGTATTCACTCACATTAGC
>JAADFQ010000062.1 GCA_013152835.1 FCB group bacterium | reverse complement strand
TTCACCGAACGGCAGTTTCAGGAACCGTTTGCAACCCTCAGCGGCGGCTGGCGGATGCGCGTTAAACTGGCCGGACTACTGCTGGCCCAACCCCGGTTTTTATTCCTGGATGAGCCCACCAATCATCTGGATCTGGACGCCGCCCTCTGGCTGGAAGGATTCTTAACCCAGTGGCCCGGCGGTCTGGTGCTGATCAGCCACGACCGGGTTTTTCTGGATAAACTGACCACCGATATCCTGGAAATCGAACGAGGGAAAATCCGGCTCTATTCGGGGAACTACACGGCCTACGAAAAGGCCCGACAAATCCGGATCGAACAACAACAGGCGGCCTACGCTAACCAGCAGAAAAAGATTCAGGCTACCGAACGGTTCATTGAACGGTTCCGGTATAAGAACACCAAGGCCACCCAGGTCCAGAGCCGGATCAAACAGCTGGAAAAACTGATTCGTATCGACGCTCCGGAACCGGCCACGAGCACTTTCCGTTTGCGTCTGCCGGAACCGGACCGGGGTTCCCGGGTATTGATCGCTTTACAAGCGGTTCAAAAAGCCTACGGGACCCAGAGCGTGTATTCCGATTTGAACTTTACCATCGAACGGGGGCAGAAACTGGGTCTGGTGGGACCCAACGGCGCCGGGAAGTCCACCCTCCTGAAACTGCTGGCCGGCGTGGAAGCGCCTACCGGGGGCCGCCTTCAGCGTTCCCCGAATATCCAAATCAGCTATTACGCCCAGCATCAACTGGAAGTCCTGGATCCCGCCGCTACCGTTCTTCAAACCATTCAAAAGGAAGTCCCCCACTGGTCCCGAACCCAGACCCGCTCGTATTTGGGCGGCTTTTTCTTCCCCGGTGAGGCGGTGGATAAAAAGGTGTTCGTGCTTTCCGGCGGAGAGAAGGCGCGCCTGGCCCTGGCGAAAATGCTCTGCACACCGGCGCATCTTTTACTTTTGGATGAGCCCACCAACCATCTGGATATGCTTTCCCGGGACGTGGTGGAGCAGGCCCTGGCGCAATTTTCCGGCAGTATCGTCTGTATCTCCCATGACCGCCATTTTTTAAATACGGTCACCAACCTCACCGTGGAAGTGGGTCGGGGAACCGTGCAACTGTATTCCGGGAACTATGACTATTACCGCTGGAAAAAGAACCGGGCGGAGCCCCAGGTACCGGATGAATCGTCTGCGGCAATCCCTAAGCCTCCCCGGAAGGGACCTTCCTATACGGAGCGAAAACGGAAACGAAACCGACTGGAAAAGGTGAAGCGCCTGATTCTTGCGACCGAGGAAGAATTGGATACGATCGCCGACCGGTTCCAGGATCCCCAACTGGCCAGCGATTTTGAAACCCTGGAAAAGCTACAACGCCGTCACAATTCCTGCGAAGATACCCTGCTTAAACTCCTGGAGGAACAGGAAGCCCTGGAACGGGAATTGACCCCGTCCCCATAGTCCGATCCGTCCCGGCCTGATACCGGGTAGCGTTAGACCCCCACCGAAAATCCGGACCCCTGCTAAAATCCGCCACCTCATGACCTGAATTTACTACCGGCATCAAGGCCGACTGAGCGAATAGCCGGCCTTATTTTTACCTTCTACTCTCCCGCCCGGTGCGTTTCAACCGTCTCCGCCCGAGGGTGAAGGCCGATCATGACGATAAAAAGATATTCTGGTCCTTTTTTCTTGTACAGGCAACTTAATTGCCCTAAATTCTGCTGTGAATACTACAGAAATTCTGTTATCAATGATCCGGAATACCGAAAAAAGGCCCCTGGCGGCCCCCCGTTTCGGCGTTTTGGAGGCAACCCCATTGCAAGGATAATCCATGGCCCCGGAAACCGCCCTGAACGATCCCACTACGCCGCTCTTTCCCTTACGGGTGGCGGCGGAACTGACCAAAACATCGGTCTACGCCCTGCGGCAATATGTGGATTTGGGTTTAATCATTCCCTTCCGCACGCCCACCAACCGCTACCTGTATTCCAAAACCGACATTCAGCGGATTCTCTGCATTCGCCGGCACCTGGATGAGTACGGACTCAATATTGCCGGAATCCGGGCCCTGTTTGCCCAGGTTCCCTGCTGGCTCGTGAAACCCTGCCCCATTGAAGACTGTCTCACCTGCGACGCCTATACGTCCGTGATTGAGCCCTGCTGGCAGGTCACGGTGAAGGGGCCCACCTGTCAACAGGCCGATTGCCGCACCTGCAACGTGTACCGCCTGCCGGAAAAATGCCAGGATCTGAAGACCCTGTTTAAAACCTTTACCCCAACCCCCAATAATTCACAGGAGTAACGCCATCATGCGCAACCTCGTTATTCTCGGCGCCGGAACGGCCGGCACGATGATGCTCAATAAACTGGCCCCCGTTCTGGATAAGGACGAGTGGCGGATCACGATTGTGGACCAGAATGAGACCCATTATTACCAGCCGGGATTTTTATTCATTCCCTTCGGAATCTACACCCCCAAGGACGTGGTGAAACCCAAGCGGGACTTTTTCCCCGCCGGAGTGGACGCCCGGTTCGGAAAAATTGACAAAATCGAACCCCAGTCCAACCGGATTTTGATGCAGGACGGAAAAGTTCTGCCCTATGATTTTTTAATCATTGCCACCGGCAGCCAGATTGCTCCCGGCGAAATCGAAGGGATGACCGGAGCCGGCTGGCAGAAGAATATTTTCGACTTCTACACCTTAGAAGGGACTACGGCCCTGGCCAAGTTCTTAAAATACTGGGACGGGGGCAAACTGGTGCTGAACATTGCCGAAATGCCCATTAAATGCCCGGTAGCGCCCCTGGAATTCGTCTTTCTGGCTGACTGGTGGTTCACCGAACAGGGCCTCCGGGATCAGGTGGAAATAGAATTTGTCACCCCCTTAGACGGCGCCTTCACCAAGCCCAAAGCCTCCCAGGTTTTCGGGGATTTCCTGGGGAAGAAAAGTATTAAACTGACCCCCGATTTCAATCTGGCCCGGGTGGAACCGGAAGCCAATAAAATTGTGTCCTGGGAAGAACAGGAAGTGACCTATGATTTACTGGTGACGATTCCCACCAATATGGGCGATCCGGTAATCGAACGCTCCGGGATGGGCGATGAGCTGAATTTCATTCCCACCGACAAACATACTCTCCGTTCCAAGAAATATGAAAATATTTTCGTGATCGGCGACGCCACCGATCTGCCCAGTTCCAAGGCCGGGTCCGTGGCCCATTTTGAATCGGAAGTGCTCTTTGAAAACCTGTTGAGCGCCATCGATAACCGTCCCTTAAGGGCGGCCTTCGACGGTCACGCCAACTGCTATATCGAATCGGGATTCGGCAAAGGGATTTTAATCGACTTCAATTACACCACCGAACCGTTGCCCGGCAAATTCCCCCTCCCGGGAGTGGGCCCCTTTTCCCTGCTGGAGGAAACCAAAATGAACCATTACGGGAAACTCATGTTTCGCTGGATGTACTGGAACCTGCTACTGAAAGGGGCCGAACTGCCCATCGAATCCCAGATGCTGATGGCGGGAAAGCGAGCCTGACATGGACGTTCAGGCAGTTTCCACCCAACTTACGGAGATTCAGTCCCAGTTGAATTTCATCACCGCCGAGCTGGAAGCCTCCCGGCGGCAGCGGCAGGAAATTCAGGAGTTAAAAACGGATCTGAATGTGATCGTCAAGGATCTGTTTCAAACGGCAGTGACGGAACTGGAAGAAGTGGCGCCCTTCGTGGATACCGGTGACTTTTTATACCTGCTGAAAAAAATCATCCGCAATACCCGCAATATCACCGTCCTGATCACCAAGCTGGAAAATGTTTTCGATCTGATGAAAGACGGGGGACCGATCGGCAAGGAATTGTTCAATGATCTCCTCCGCGAACTGGATACCTTGGATCAAAAGGGCTACTTTGATTTCATCCGGGCCTCCAAACAGATCATGGACAATATTGTGACCCACTTTACGGTGGAGGATGTGCGTCTTTTGGGCGACAACATTGTGACCATTCTGGACACCGTGAAAAACCTGACCCAACCGGAAATGCTGCAGGCCATCAACAATGCCGCTTCGATCTACAAAAACCTGGACCCGCAGGAGAGTGAATCCTACTCTCTTTGGCGGGTCTTTAAAGAGTTGAATACCCCGGAAATGAAACGGGGAATCGGCTTTATGGTCATGTTTCTGAAAAACATCGCCGCCGAAAACGGAACCCTAAACACCCAACCAATCACCAAAGGAGAAGAATAGACATGGCTACGCGCGAAATCGCCGGCGTCACGCTGGATTTTGATGAGGACGGATACCTTTCCGACGCCTCCGCCTGGAACGAAACGATCGCCGCCGAACTGGCGAAAGAAGAAGGACTGGAAACGCTCACCGAGCGTCACTTCCAGGTCATCAACTTTATGCGCCAGGAATTTGAAGCCAACGGAACCGGTCCGTCGATCCGCCGCCTCACCAAGGCCAGCGGAGTACCCACCAAGGAGCTTTATCAACTCTTTCCGGGGGGACCGGCCAAAAAAGCAGCCCGGATTGCCGGGATTAAAAAACCCCACGGCTGCATTTAACCAACACGGGAGAACAATATGAGTGATTCTGACGCCATAAAAAAAGTATCCATTATCTGTGCCCACGGGGGCCTGGATGAAGTCTATCCGGCCCTGATCCTGGCCAACGGGGCCCGCATGGAAGGTATTGAAGCCACGCTTTTCTTTACCTTTTTCGGACTCAATGCGATTATGAAAAAAAAGGTGGACAATCTCAAAGTGGCCACGGTGGGAAATCCTTCCCTGAATCTGGCCATGCCCATGCTGGGGATGCCCATTACCTGGCCCTTCCCCACCCTGATGGGGGCGATCCCCGGCGTGTCCAACTTCGCCACCTATCTGATGAAGAATGAAATGGAAAAACTGGACATTCCTCCGGTATCCGAATTTCTGGAGATGATCCATGATGCCGGCGGTGAAATCTACGCCTGCAAACTGGCCATGGATATGTTCAAACTGACCCGGGACGACCTGGTGGATCCGGTGGACGCCGTATTGACGGTGGGTGAATTCTATGAAAAATCCGCCGGAGCGACGGTGCTGTTTACCTGATCGTTATTCCGCTTATAAAACCGGACGTGGCGCAAGCTTTCGCCCGGTTTTTTTATGCCCGGCCTAACGTCGCCTAAACCAATCGGATTCTCGATCCACAGGCTTATACCGATTGTGGTTCTTCCCGATCGGTGGAAGCCGAATCACCGGTAGGGTTCCTTTTCCGCCCGCCAAAATCATCGAAAACTAAGGTTGCGCGGACTCCCTTTTGCTCCTAATTTTATTGACTTATGCTTAGGCAAGGCCCACATTCATCGGGGGGAATCGGGGTCTGGCTGCTGACGGTGGGACTCTTCATCGGCTGCAACCAGGACCCGGGTCTGGGTCCCGTTTCCGGGGTGGAAGGTATCCTTTCCATCGCCGATGCCTGGCCCGATACAGTCACCGCGGTGGTGCTGGCCGTGCTTACCGAACCCGATCCCGACCATCTGGCGGACGTTTTGATCGCCTATTCCGAACCCCTTGTTCAGGGGATCATGAGTCAGGATTTTTTCATCCAATTGCCCCCGGGGGCCTATCTGTTAGCCCCGGTGGGTGTCACCATTGATCCGGGATTTTTAATTGCCAACCTGGATTCCATCCTGGCCGCCCCCCACCTGCCCCTGGTGCCCCTTTTTGATGGTACGGTGTATCCGCCGCAGGGAATTGTTTCCATCGCCATCGCCCAAGAAAGCGTAGCCGCAATCGATACCTTATTCATTCACTTCCCATGATTCGGCCGGTTTTATACATACTTACCGGACTCTGCCTGATTTTTCCGGCCGGTCTTTCCGCCCAGACCATTACCGGCCGGATTACCGATGCCCAAACCGGTGAACCGCTCATGGGCGCCAATATTCTGGTTCAGCATACCTTCCTGGGCACGGCCTCCGACCAAGACGGACAGTTCCGTCTGGACAAGCTTCCCGCTTCCGCTACCCTGGTGATTACCATGATGGGCTATCAAAAGGAAAAGATCCCGGTGAAGCCGGGGGAAAACCAGGCCCTGAACATCGCCTTAAAACGGGACGTACTGGACGCCCCCCAGGTAGTGGTCACGGCCAGCCGGATGGTCCAGGACGTGCTGGAATCGCCGGTTTCCATTTCCGTGATCACCCCGCTCAAGATCCGGGAACAGGCGGCCATTACCT
>JAADFQ010000061.1 GCA_013152835.1 FCB group bacterium | reverse complement strand
GGACTCTCAGGGTTGCTCACATCAATAATCCGTAAACCATCTGGTCCACCCGCCACATAGGCATAACTATTGCTGACGGTTACACCCAGAGTCCAATCGCCCGTATCATAATAGCCTACTTCCTGGGGACTTTCAGGGATGCTCACATCGATGATCCGTAAACCATCATACCTGTCTGCTACATAGGCATAAGCATTCCCGAGGAATATACTACGGGCTGATTTCCCCGTATCATAATAGCCCACTTCCTGAGGATTCTGGGGATTACTCACATCAATAATTCGGAGGCCCGCATATCCATCCGCCACATAGGCATAATTGCCGTTGAGGGCCACGCTTAAGGCATAACCACCGGTATCATAATAACCCACTTCCTGGGGACTGGGCACGCTAATATCTATGATTCGTAAACCATCACCATAATCCGCTACGTACGCATAATTGCCGCTGACGGTCACACCACGGGGTAATCCCCCAGTGTAATAAGATCCCACTTCTTGGGGGTTCTCCGGTATGCTCACATCAATAATTCGTAAGCCATTATCATAATTCGCCACATAGGCGTAATTACCGCTGATCGCTACACCATAAACCCAAAGACCAGTATTATAATAGCCCACTTCCTGAGGACTTTCCGGCACGCTCACATCGATGATCCGCAAGCCGTCTGATTCATCCGCTACATAAGCATAACTACCGTTGATGATTACACCATAGGCCCAATAGTCGGTATCATAATAGCCTACTTCCTCCGGACTCTGGAGATTACTCACATCAATAATTCGGAGACCGGCATATCCATCTGCCACATAGGCGTAACTGCCAACAACTGTAACACCGCCCACAACACTTGGCATGAGTACTTTCGAAAGTTCAATTGGGTTCGCTGGATCGGATATATCCACAATCTCCAGATAACCCCCATTACCAAAATAAGCAATACTGTCCACTACATCCACCGCATAGCAGGGTCCGTTGGCCCAGCGGCCAATCAGGGTTGTATTACTGTCCTGAGAGGTTCGGCTCCAGTCGCGGGAATGATTCCGGTCATTCATTCTATCCATTATCTCACTCAGGCGGGGATTGTCACGTATTCCCATCCTGTCAGGATTAAACATGCCATTCTGGCTCCGGCCATGGAGAGGATTATCGAAAAGTAAAATACTGACTTTCTCATATCTGCAACTCCTAATAATTTAACAGGAATGGTTATTCATATTGTCTATAGCGATAATTCTCAATTCATTTTACAGCAACGAGGTCTATCGAGGCAACCTGTGACCGGGAAGAAATATTATTCAACTAGCCTGGGTAACCTTGCGAAGGTTCCAAATCTTCGCAAGGTTTAAGCTCCGAACAAATTGCGCTTGACCGATGATATAGATGATCCGTGCCAAGATAAACTACTTGTGTAATGAGTAAGGAGGAATTATTTAAGTAGTCAATCTGCTTTCCCGTTCTCATCAATCCATCCCTGTCCGTAACTTTATCCTATGAAAAAATATCTTCCCGCCCTGGCCGTGATCTTCGCCGCCATTCTCTGGAGTCTGGATGGTTTTCTCCGGCAGGAATTATACGCCCTTCCGGCGATTGTTATCGTGACCCTGGAACATGTAATCGGCGCCCTGGTGTTATTGCCATTTTTAATTCGGGGCACGAAGGAGATTCGAAAGCTGAATCAGCGCGGCTGGGTGTCCGTGTTCTGGATCAGTATTGCCGGCGGATTACTGGGCACGTTTTTCTACACCAAAGCTCTGAGTTATGTCAATTACATCGATCTGTCCATTGTGGTCTTGCTCCAGAAATTCCAACCCCTGTTTGCCATCGCGCTGGCGGCAGTCATCCTGAAAGAACCGTTTACCCGGCGGTATCTGCTCCTGGCCTTAATGGCTCTGGTGGGCGGATATTTCGTTACCTTCGGCCTGGCGCCGATTACCGACATTGATGATAAAACACTGATCGCGGCACTGTTAGCTCTATTGGCCGCCTTCAGTTGGGGTAGTTCCACGGTCCTGGGGAAACACGCTCTCCGGCGATTGTCTTTCCCGGTGGTTACCGCCCTGCGGCAGGCGATTACAGCTTTTTTCGCCCTGGTGATTCTCACCTCGCTGTATCCAAGCTGGGACATCACGGCCCTGACCGGGCGCCACTGGCTTTTTCTGTTAATTATTGTGTTTTCCACCGGATCAGCAGCGTTGTTTATTTATTATTACGGACTGAATCGCCTGCCCGCTTCCCATGCAACAATTTATGAATTGTTTTGGCCTCTGTCCGCCGTCGCCCTGGATTATCTCGTTCGGGACCGGCCTCTGTCTCCGGCACAACTGACCGGCGGATTGATTTTATTGGCGGCCATTGTTCTGCTCCCCAAAGAACAACTCTCCAATGCCTGAATACTCCCGGTCCGACATCCGGCATAATCTGATTCTGAACAGTGTTCATGAATTTTCCTGGGGATTTGGCATCGCCTTTCATTCGACCTACGCCCTGATTCCCCTTTTTCTGGCCCAATTGGGGGCGCCGGCGCCGGTGATTGCCTCGGTAGCCGGTGTCTTTTCCATCCTGCTCGCCGGTCCGCAATTGATTTCCGTCGGACTGGGACGCAATATTCGCAATTATAAATTAGCCGTCGTAGGCGTGCACACCCTGGTTTGGCCGCCGGTATTTTTCATGGCCTTTATCTTCACGTTTCTCATCCCCACCGGTCCCGGCGCCTGGATGTTCTATTACGCCTGTTTTATTCTTTACGGCCTGGCGATCGGTCTGATCATCCCCATCTGGTCTGGCTTTTTACACCGGATTACCAATCGATCCACCCGCGGCTCCTTTATTGGTATTTCCTTCGCCTTTAACAGCCTGGGCGGATTTCTTGGTGGTATTCTGGTCAAACTGGTTTTTGATTCGTCTACACCATTTCCGAAAAATTTCGGGATCGGGTTTTGGATCTTGCTGGGTTCGGTGATTCTGGGAACGCTGGTATTTTTAGGGTATCGAGTCAACCCGGCGGATCAGTCTCAAAAATCCAGAACCATGGAAGAAGTGTGGTCGGAAATCCGACATGTCCTGAAAACGCATACCAATTTCCGCCGTTATTTGATGTCACGTATTTTTGTCACGGCAAATTTTCCGGCCCTCAGCTTATATGCCGTGTATGCCCAGCAGAAGTTTCATTTCGCGCTAAGCGAGGCTGGTGTCTTCACTGTGATCCAAGTGTTCGCCTTCGGGCTGGCCAGTTACGGCGCCGGAGTTCTGGGCGATCGCAAAGGTCATAAATGGTCTTTCAGTGTATCAATCGCAGCTTATATTCTGGCGGTTTTACTCTCCCTGAAGGCCGCCACCATGATCCATGTCTATGCCATTTTCTTATTTGTCGGCATCGGTCAGGGCGCCTTTCTCCCCTCTTCACTGAATCTGGTGTATGACTTTGCCGGTGTTCGCGATACGCGAATTTACATGGCGTTGGTGGATACCTTTTTGGCTCCCTTCACGGTTGTATCGATAACAATTGTGGGGCTGCTGATCGACCGGTTTTCCTATCCGATCATTTTTTCCGGCATCGGGCTTTCCCTCTGCCTCGGACTCGTCCTGATCCTTTTTTGGGTGCGGGATCCGCGACATACTGACCATCCTCCGGATTATTCGATTTCCGCCTAATCAATGCCAATACGATTTCTATTTTTTATCCTGCTGATGCTGGGCGGGTGTTCGTCTTTTTCGATTAACCGATCCATAAAGCATTCGGTAGTACGCTTTTCACAGTCAGTGTTACCGGAAGCCTCAGGCATTATTCCCAGCCGAATCACTCCGGGAATTTTCTGGCTGATCAATGATTCCGGAAATCCACCTGCCTTGGTGGCGATGGACAACCGAGGAAAAGTAATAACCAATCTGAAAATATCCGGTGTGACCAATACCGATTGGGAGTCGTTGACATTGGGTCCTAAAGGGAAACTGGTCATCGGCGATCTGGGGAATAACCTCCGGTTACGCACCGACCAGGCGCTTGTATTCATGGATGAACCCGATCCGGCCAGGCCGGTTGTTACCAACCTTCAGGTTCTACCCTTGGTTTTTAATGATCTGGCACCGTATGGCGACCATACGCCCAACGTCGAAGCTTTGTTTACGGTCGGTGGACAATTCTGGATGTTAACCAAACGCCGGGATGACCGGAGCCTGCTGTGCCGGATCGAAGTGGATTTTGACTCTTCCACAGCTATGGTTAAACCAATCCAAACCATAACGATTCCCGGGCTGGTTACCGGAGCAGATTACCATGCCGATCGACGGGAGCTGGCGATTCTGACGTATACCGCCGTTTACCTGTTCGCCTGGAAATCGGATTCACCGCATCTGAATGATCGACCGGTAAAAATGATTCCTATATTTTTTAAACAGGCCGAGGGAATTTGCTGGGAAGGGAATACATTGCGGATCGTAAATGAGCAGGGTGAAATGAAAGTGATTTCAACGAATTAAATGCTTGTTTCAGAATTCCGGGTAAACAAATTTTATCCTTGCATTTAGAAAGAACGACAGTGAAATTTCCAACGGAGACTGTTCATGAAGTTTAGACAAATCCAACGACTCCTGCCCCGGTCCGGTTTTTGGGGACTGGTTATTCTGGTCCTTGTACTGACCGGCTGCAAGGAGAATCCGGCCCGGCACCTGCAATTGGGAAACTGGTATTTCCAGAAAGGATTGCTCAGTGAATCTATTTTGGAATTCAAGGAAGTGATTCGCCTGTATCCCCAAAATCCGCGGGACCTGAGCCGGGAAGAATTTCAATCCCTGGCGCAAGCACATTATAATTTATCCCTGGTTTACACAAAAAAAGGCTGGTGGGACGTGGCCCTTAAAGAAGCGGAAATATGTTTTGATCTCCAGCCAACCAAAGATCATTATGAATTAATTCAGTTGATCAAAATGCGCTCCAGCCTGGATGATCCGGACGATTCCTGAATTTTTAATTACCGAATAGCTAAAAGTCAAAGTCCCGGAGTCAACCCGGATATTTGACTCCCACATCAATATCGAACGGCTACCGGTCTAATTCCCCAAAAGGCGGCCGATGTCGTTATATACGATGGTAATCATCAGCAATAACAGCAACGCCATCCCGATCTGTTGAATTACCATTCGGACCCGCAGGGAGAGTTCCCGGCGAATGATGACCTGAATCATGGTTACCAGAATATGCCCGCCATCCAGACCCGGAATCGGAAGAATATTTAAAAACGCCAGATTTACGCTGATCAAGGCCATAAACGTAAGCAAAGGCAGCCATCCCGCCCGAGCTGTTTCCCCGGCCATTTGGGCAATGAAAATGGGACCGCCCATTTCCTTAAATGACGCCTCACCGGTAACCAGCATTTTGATAGATGTGAAAATCATAGAAAAACTGTTTACGGTTGAGCGCATACCGGCCTGCACGGCTTTTAGCGGACCAATCGGAAGATAGGTGACCTGGGGATAAATCCCGATAGCGCCCAGCGTGTCTTTCATTCCGTCCCGGATTACCACCTGTGAGCCGGAATGAATGGGCAGCTCAAACTCCTCATCCTCCCTCTGAACCGTTAGAACTAAATCGGTATCGGCAAGACCATGAATTCTTTGGGACATCTCCTGCCAGGTGGAAAACGATTCGCCGTTCACCGCGAGAATACGGTCGTTAACTTTCAGACCTGAATCTTCAGCAGGCATACCGGTAACGAATTCGGCAATAACCGGTTCGTCGGAAATCTCGGGCAGACCCGTTTTCAAGGCCACACCGGAAAACAGGACCCACGCCAATAAAACATTCATAATGACCCCGGCGCTCATCACCCAGGCCTGTGCCAGCGGATGTTTGGAGGCCAGTTCTTCCGGGCTATGCGTAATCGTGGCATCCAGACTTTCATCAATCATGCCGGCCATCTTCACATATCCACCCACGGGAAGTAATCCGATACAGTATTCCGTCCCGCTGCCTTTTTTCCCGGGTCGACTCAATTTTGTTTCATAGATCGGTCCCCAGGCGAAGCCCTGCTCCTCTTCCCGGCTGAAAAAAAATAGTTTCAACCGCCAGAAATCTTTTTCCGAGGTTAACGTAATCAAGCGCGGCGGAAAGCCGATGGAAAATCGGTCCACGCGAACACCGACGGATCGCGCGGCTAAATAGTGTCCCAGTTCATGAATAAAGATCAGAACGCCCAGGACTAAAATGGTGGCCCACAGAGTTGTCATTAGTTTAATCTTTTCTATTTAGAGTTTTGCCCATGAAAAAGTTACACTTTGATTCCCATGGGCGAGGGTGAAAACCGGCTAACGGTGCGGATAATGTTCTGTTCCAGCACTTTGAAATCATCCAAATCGGGATGGGCCTTCCAAGTATGCGATTCCAATACATGTTCAATAATTTTTGGAATATCCATAAATCCGATTTCTCCGGCCAGGAATCGATAGACGGCCTGTTCATTGGCCACATTCAGGGCGGCAGGGCTGGTGCCCCCGCGGCGTAAGGCTTCATATGCCAGTTCAATGGCCGGAAATCGTTCCCGGTCCACCGGCTCGAAGGTGAGGGTTCCAATCTCGAGTAAATCCAACCGCTCCCAGGGTGACGGTGAATGACGCGGCCAGGTCAGGGCATACTGAATGGGCACTTTCATATCCGGAACCCCCAGTTGGGCTTTCACGGATGCGTCCTGGAATTCCACCATGGAATGGATAATCGACTGTGGATGAATGATAATGTCAATCTTTTCAACCGGAAGCTGGAACAGCCAGTAGGCCTCAATTACTTCCAGACCCTTATTCATCATTGTTGCCGAATCAATGGTGATTTTCGCGCCCATATTCCAGTTGGGATGTTTTAACGCTTCGGCAACCGTAATATTGGGAAATGTGGAGCGGGGGCGGGTGCGAAACGGACCGCCGCTGCCGGTAAGAATCAATCGTCGGATGTCTTCCGGGTTTTCTCCGGATAAACATTGCCAAATCGCCGAATGTTCACTATCCACCGGGAAGAGCCGGGCGCCTGATTTCTGCCGAATGCGAGCGAGTAAATCACCGGCCATCACCAGGCTTTCCTTGTTACTGAGTGCCACATCCACGCCAGCCGACAGGGCGCGGTACGTAGGTTCCATTCCGGCAGCGCCCACAATTCCGTTAAGAACAATATCCACATCATCACGGGCGGCAAGGTCCACTAAACCTTCGCGCCCGGATTGTAATTCAATACCCATACTGGCGAGTGCCGGTCGAATCTCATCGGCGGTTTTGATGTCCGTTACGGCGACAGCCTTGGGACGGAATTGTTTTGCCTGGCGAAGCAATTCTTTACCATTATGCTGGCAGCTTAAATAAACGACCTCAAACTGATCCTGCAGATTTTCCACAACCTTCAATGCGTTAAGGCCAATGGAGCCCGTGGAACCAAGGATGGATATTTTTCGCAAACTCATGGGGACAGTTTAAGCAACTCCAGGGAAAAAAGGACCAGCTTCGG
>JAADFQ010000060.1 GCA_013152835.1 FCB group bacterium | reverse complement strand
GCTGTCGTGTCGGTGGTCGTGTCCAACCGGAAATCAGCCTTTATTCTGGAGCGGGCGCGACAGGCGGGGATTCCCACGGTATTTGTTTCCTTCCGGAATAAATCGCGGGAAGAATTTGACCGGGAGTTGAATGATCGTATTGCGTGTTACCATCCAGATCTCATTTTACTCATCGGGTTTATGCGCATCCTCTCACCCTGGTTTGTGCATCAATGGGAGGGGCGCATCGTGAACGTCCACCCGTCGCTCTTACCCAAGTATGCCGGAGGCATGGACACCAATGTCCACGAGGAGGTATTGAAAAACGGTGATACGGAAACTGGCTGTACAATCCACCTGGTCACGGAAGACGTGGATGCGGGACCCATTCTGCTGCAAAAACGTTGCCCGGTCTATCCGGACGATACCCCGGAAACGCTTAAATCACGCGGGTTCAGGCGTTGGAAGGGGAAGCGTTTATTGAAGTGATTGAGAATTTTACAAATTGGAATTTAGTTTCAAGTCCAAAATGAATTTGCACATGAAGGATCAAAACAGGGACATTCCCAACGGTTAGTTTCTTATTACTATTGAGTTATACGAAAACTATGTATCATGAGTAAAACAGTGCAAACTGATGTAACTCCGATTGAGACCCTGTTTAAGCTTTGCGACGGGACCTATCGAAACGAGGATGTCAATATTGTCGTCCGGTATTTCATCAATATCACGAAAGCCATTATTCTTAAAACCAACAACCTGAATTGGTTAACCGGCGAATGGCGAGAATTTGAGGGCGAGGTTGAGGATGTAGCTCTGGATTACATAGCGCATCTTTTTGCCCGTGATGATGGGGGTGTATTTATTGAACTGAAATCCTATTTTGACCCGATACGAGATATTCCTGACAGCGACCTGAACTCGGCGCTTGAAAGGCTGATTTATTCAACCGTTCACCAGGAATCCATCCGTGTCTTTGGTGATCGGGATCCCGTAGGCAGAATTTTCTATCGAAGTCTGCGGTATATTCTGGCTAAACATCCGGACTGGGAAAAATTTAAACTGCCGGACGGAAGTCAACGGATTGCAGTTTCGGGGCGGGAAAATCGTCCGGCAACCGAATTATCAATTATGAAAGAATTCAAAATAACTAATTTTCATTCTGTCGGTTTAACCGAAACATTGGAACGGGGGCTAATAACGCTACTCGAAAAAGAGAAGCGGTCTGTTCCGGTAAAACAATTATTAAACCAAATTCGACTTCAACTCAGCGACGGGACAATAAATACGTCTGTACCGGGAGAAACAGGCCTTGAAATAACAATGTTGTATCATCTTGAAACCACGTTACGCGAAGTAAATCAATCCATTCTTGAAAAATATGAAAAAGATAACAAATTATTAGCGAATGAACGGGCAGCCTTTTCCCGGGCGGTTAAAAAGATTCTGGAGGATTTCAGGGTCAACCAGAACGGAACCAGTTATTATGAATATCTATCGAACGAATTACCGTCCCTGAAGGATTCTGAAAACTATCGAACTCATTATCGTAAACAATTCGAGTATGTGGCCAAAGTAGCCAAGAAAACATTTTCTGCAAGCGTTAAATCTGACTTTAAACTTGAGTAGGATGAAGATAGTTAAATGAATAGCAAAGAAGAACTGTTTACCAAAATTCTGCTCGAATTCAAACCCGATGACGAATTGGGTCCGCCCCGGCCTTGCGAAAATTCCGAAACAGGTTTACGAATGGCCGCCGACAGCAGTGAATCGGAATTGTTTGAAACGACGAGATTACTCACCAGCGCGGATGGTCAGGTGTTAGTACGAATATTGAAAAACAAAGCCAAGAAAAAGTATGACTTATTCTTTTTATCTGAGGATAACCGCTTCAGCCAATATCCAATTCTATTTGAGCCGGATTCCTTTAAATACTTTATTATTCGGAAAGACGGTCATGCGGAAATTCCATTTAGTTCCACATTGGACCCCACCGTGGAAAGGTTATCCATTGTTTACCCGGTTCAGGGGGGATATCATCGGATTCCCGAATCAGACAACAAGCAACGCGAAGCCGAACTATATCGAACTGGCAATAAACTGTCCTTCGCTTTCCCGCTAATGATAACCAAGGCATTGTTTATATTCACAGATAAGACCAACCGTGAAATAACCCGTCTCGTTCCAGTTAGAAACGGTGAGGCGGCGGTGATTGTCCCCCCCAAGGTATCGGAAAATTTTTGGGTGAGCGGATTTTAGTCAGTGGCTTTCATGACCGGTCTTCACGGTCTCAAAATATGATGGAGTACCGAAAATTTCAGGAAGACCCCCGGCTAAAGTAACCTTGAAGTTCATGGTATGAAACTCTTTGAATTTGACGAACGATTTAATGCTCGCTTAAAGACTATTGACGAAACGCCCTGGCCCACGCTACGTTTCGTGATGATAGAGGATATCACCCAATGGACCCGGGATAGTTTATCTCCCCACCAGACCGTCTCTTACTTTTTAGAATTAAATTCAAGATTATCGGAAATCTTCCTCCGATGCCGATGGGCGCAAAAAGACACCCTTCCGGCCCTTGATCCGGACCGATTAATCCGGGCTTGCCGCCAAATAATCAACTGGCCGGATGCTGAAACACAAGCGTGGCTGGAAACCGCCATTTGCCGTAGCTTGATCCGCTTGGGAGCGGCGGATAAGCTGTTTGGTTTTTCTCCGGGAACGGTATTCGGTCAATATCAATCCGAAATTAGTCCAAGTGTCCCAATTACAGGATGCAAAATGGCTGGACCAACTGGAAGGGAAAATCCCGGCCACCCTCCTGGAGCAGCTCCGGAAGTCCGATTATTCTCCCCAATTCAAGTCTTCTCACCGCTCGGTGAAGGGCTTATTTGTCATTCAATCCGGTGAATACCGAATAGGTGAGGTTGCGGAAATCAGTCTGGAAAAAATGATTGTTTCCGACAAATTGACGATTGACCAGGTGCGCATCGCCACCCACCTGGTGGATGAAAGCGATGTGATTTCACAACAGACTCGATCGGTTTGCAAATATTTACGGGAAAAACACCACCAGAACGACAAGGATCGGCTCCGGCTGGAATATTCCCTGAACCAACCATCCTCTTTATTAGTGGGCGGTTCGGCGGGATTGGCGTTTGCTTTGCTGGGGCAAATGGGGTTTTACGCCTATAAGCATAACCATTCCTTTGAACCGCGCGTGTATAAGGATGTGGCGTTCACCGGCTCAATCGATGAAAACGGCAACGTTCTGCCGGTGTCGGAATCTTCGTTTAAGGATAAAATCGAAGCGGCCTTTTTTGGTGGAATTCAGACCGTCGTTGTTCCTTGGTCCCAGGAAAAAACGGCCCAAAATATATTTGCGGAATTAGGTCTGCGTTACCCGCACCGGTCACTCAATATTTTAGCGATCTCTACCACGGATGATTTGACCACACACCGGGAAGTGGTGCATTACCAACGGCGGAGAGTCTCCTCCCGCCTGTCCCAGTTTGTTCACGATTATGCCAACTCGGTAACGTTGATGATTCTGGGGTTTGTTGTACTGGCCGCGGCCGGATTCTGGTTTGGGATAGTGAAAAATCCGGTGCCCAATACAGTCGAGCAAAAGAAATCCGGAAAAACTTTCTATTCAGCAGTAAAAAACAAGTATGGATTTACTATCTGGCGGACTGAGGACTATGGCAATTGCTTGCTGGACGATCTGGACGGTGACGGAAAACCGGAAATTATTGTTGGCTATTCCTATGAGTCCCATATTGGAAACCGTGGTTACCTGTTTTGTTATAATCAGGATTTTTCTCTGCGTTGGAAAAAGAAGGTGAGTCATGATGTCAAATATGGTAATATGATTTACGCTGATTTTTTTGGTGTCAAAATAATGGCGATTCAAGATTTCAATCACGATGGGGAAAAAGAAATATTTGTAGAGAATGGTCATAACTATTTTCCTTTAGAATTATTAATTATTAATAGTAAAGGCGTTACTATTTCGGAATACTGGCATTCAGGAAATTTGCAGAATTTTGCCATCGTTGATCTGATCCCCGACAATGGAACCAAAGAAATTTTATTGACCGGCGAAAACAACGAATATAAATGTGGTGTTTTAGTCCTGTTGGATCCGTTTAAAATGTTTGGGGCATCTCCTCAGAGTAACCCGTATTATACGATGGAGAATGCACAAACCGGTGGAGAATTGGCCTATCTGAAATTTCCCACCACCCATTTTCAGGATGAGCAATACCGGGATAAAGCGCTTTTATTGGGCATAAACGAAAATAAAATTATCCGGATTGCTTTAGCAAACTATCCGGAAACAATAAACGGAATTAATAATGGACTTGTATTATATCATTTAAACCGGGAATTACAAATCCAATTTATTGATCTCAGTGATTTCTATTATACTTCCTACGAGAAATATTTTCCCGATCAACCGAAACTAAAATATAACGACCCGGAGTTGATTAATCATTTCCGGAAAATTGAATATTGGGACGGAAAGGGGTGGAGCGAGTCTAATAAACCCCTTGGACAGAGTACCACAGACTAATCTCCCGGATATCTGTTTTACCCCGATGACTATCTTGGCGGTGAATCCTTTTCAATCATTCCGGGATCGGGGTGTCGCCTTTGTGGGCGTCCTTTGCCAGGTACCACGGATTTTCACGTGGGGCTCCATTAACAAAACGGCGTAATTTCATCTACTGAAATTCCCGGTACAGGTTTGTTTTGCCACGATCGGGAATTTACCGGCTCATCCGTTCACATCAGAGAAAACACATGCTTACCAAATACTCGCTTCATCAAGCTTCAACTCCCATCAAACGTGCCTTGATTTCCGTATTCGATAAAACCGGGCTGGAACCCTTCGCCCGCAGCTTACAGGAATACGGAGTAGAAATTATATCCACCGGGGGCACTGCCAGGCATCTCCGGAAGGCGGGAATAAATGTAACCGATGTACAGTCCCTTACCCAATTTCCCGAAATCATGGACGGCCGGGTGAAAACGCTCCATCCGTTAGTGGAGGGTGGGATTTTGGGATTGCGTGATCGTCACGCCAAAGAAGCGGAAGACAACGGCATACTATGGATCGATCTGGTGGTCTGCAATCTCTATCCGTTTGGCAAGGTCATCTCCCGGCCGGAAACCCAGCTTGCGGAAGCATTGGAAAACATCGATATCGGCGGTCCCACCATGATTCGCAGTGCCGCCAAAAATGTGGGCTGGGTGACCGTGGTCGTGGATCCTGCCGATTATGAGACAGTGAGTCAGGCGCTCGTAGACTCCGGTACGATCGATTATGATTTACGCCGACGATTGTCCGCCAAGGCTTTTCGTCATACGGCGGCGTATGATGCCCTGATCAGTAATTATTTAACCGAAGAGCCTTTCTCTGAAAAGCGCGTCCTTCCATTGGAACGAACCCTGCC
Organism: FCB group bacterium; assembly: GCA_013152835.1. GTDB lineage: Bacteria > Fidelibacterota > Marinisomatia > Marinisomatales > J089 > J089. Next base: position 24,269 of record JAADFQ010000060.1, on the reverse strand, counting down.
CCTGCGCTACGGGGAAAACCCCCATCAAAAGGCGGCTGTTTACCAGGAATCGGGTTCCACGGCACTTTCGATCCTTGGCGCTACGATCCACCAGGGAAAACAACTTTCCTATAACAATATCATGGACGCGGACGGCGCACTGGCCTGTCTTCGGGAATATGATTCACCGGCGTGCGTGGTAGTGAAACATGCCAACCCCTGCGGTGTGGCAGTGGGCGACGATTTACTGGACGTGTATACCCGTGCATTCAACGCCGATTCGCTCTCCGCGTTTGGGGGCATTATCGCTCTGAACCGGACCTGTACGGCGGAGGTTGCTGAGGCCATCCGCAAGGTCTTTGTGGAAATCGTATTGGCGCCGGATTTTGAGCCGGAGGCGTTAACTATACTGGCACGTAAAAAGAATCTTCGTGTTCTCTCTGTTGGTCCGGTTTCATCACCTGAACCAGGCCTGGAATACCGGAATATTTCCGGTGGTTTTCTGATTCAGGATCGGAATACGCAGGTCCTGGCTCCGGATGATCTGAATTGTGTCACTCAGGTTAAACCTCACGACAATGATCTGGACACCATGCGCTTTGCTTGGACGGTGCTGAAACATGTGAAATCCAACGGAATTCTCCTGGCGAAAGATTTTACCACCGTGGGCATCGGACCGGGACAGGTAAGCCGCGTGGATGCAGTGGAAATTGCTCTACGGAAAGCGGGTGGCCGAACCCCGGGAGCGATCCTGGCCTCCGACGCTTTTTTCCCGTTTCGAGACAGTATCGATAAATTAGCCGGGACCGGAATTCGCGGCGTGATTCAGCCCGGTGGCTCCATTCGTGATCAGGAAGTTATTGATGCCTGTAATGAACAGGGATTATTCATGGTATTTACCGGGACGCGGTGCTTTAAACATTAATCGTATCTACAATATAGTCCTTCAGGCTGTTTTGCTATCCGTTCCAAGGCTGAGCCTTGGTATGAGAGGAAATATTAAATTGTCGGGATAAAACCAACATTATACATGTTTTACAAAATCGGTATACCTTTTTTCTAAAAAACTTTGATTTGGCCAATCAGATTTTGACTTGGGTAAATGAAGTCTTTGCCTGTGTAATGATTGTAAACCATGCTCCAACATGGGACCATCCTCTTCCTGTAATAAATCGTTTCTAACAATAATTTGATAATTGGGGGTAATGGCGAGGAAAAACCTGTCAAAAGCTGCATGATGTATTTTGCATAGCGCAATACCATTGTTTACAATCGGTGCCCCCAATGGATCAGCATCGGGAATAATGTGCGCGGCATCCAATAATTCGATGTGTCGCAATTGACAAAAAGCACATTGCCGACTGTAAGCAAGAATAACTTTCTCTCGGAAACTGCTTTGGTGTAATCTCAATCGTACAGTTGAAGTAATATATTTCCGCCGAGATGCAATATCTTCAGATATTTGATTATCTTTTTGCGATAAAGATATTTCGGCATCAACAGCAACTCGAAACAAGAAATTTTCCGTATCATCACCAATAATATAAACCGGCCAGACGGCGAGGTATTTACCAGGGATTAGCCCAAGGAAATAAATTAAGGGTGTGTTTGTTTCCATCAATTTTCTGAGACCTACATTATCCCGATGTAATGGGTTTGTGCCCCGATATTTATAAAGCAATAGATCAGTAGAATGTTCAATTACATCTATGTAAGGACCTTTTGTTGTAGATGTGATAGTTAAAGGAAGATTACAAATCTTGGGCTTGAATATGCCCTGTGGTGAAACAAGAGGTACTTGATTACCCTCAAATATAAATCCCAGGCTTAGAACATTTCGTGAAAATATATTATCGTTTATCACCGCCTGGTTTTTCAACCAATCAAATGCAGCCAATCTGATTTGATAATCTTCCATTATTCTTGCGATTCGTTCTTCGCAACAGAGAACATCCAATATTTTACTATGCGCGGATGATTCAAATTTTATCGTTATGCTGGGCAACAAATTGCGGGAATTTTTCAACGGGTACCGGACGGCTCAGGACAAAACCCTGAATTTCATTGCAAAAGGTGTTGGTTAAATAATCCAACTGGCTTTCTGTTTCCACGCCTTCCGCAATCACATTGAGGTTCAGACTGTGGGCCAGATTAATGATCGTGGATACGATGGCGGCATTCTGTTCATCCTGATCCACATCGCGGATAAAGGATTGATCAATTTTCAGGGTATGAACCGGAAATCGTCTTAAATAACTGAGGGAGGAATACCCGGTGCCGAAATCGTCCAGGGAGAGATTAAAACCGATTTCCCGCAATTCATTTAGAATCCGGATGGCCCGGTCCAGGTTGGACATAATTGCGCTTTCCGTAATTTCCAGATCCAGACTGGAGGGACTCAGATTCAATCGGCTTACCAGAGAATCCATATCTTTGGAGAGCGTATCCAGCCGGAAATGCACCGGCGATAAATTAACCCCGATTTTTAGCTCGGGAAGACCCAATTCCTGCCAGCGCTTGGTCTGCCGGGCGGTTTTTTCCAGAATCCATTCACTCATGGGTATAATCAGACCCGACTCTTCCGCCACCGGAATAAATTTTCCCGGAGGAATCAATCCGCCGTCAGGGTGTTGCCACCGAATCAGCGCTTCTGCGCCGGTAACCCGGTGATGAGCCACGCTCATTTGAGGTTGGTAATACAGTAAGAATTCTTCCTGCTCCAGTGCTTTGCGCAGCATGGTTTCCATATTCAGACGAATAGCTGCCATGGCGGTCAATTTATTATCAACCAGTTGCACCGTATTTCCGCCCCTTTCCTTGGCAGCATTCAAAGCCGTATCGGCATGGCGAAGCAGATCATCCACAATCTGGGAATCGTGGGGGAAAATCGATATACCGATACTGGCAGTCAATTTGAGATCATATTGATTAATTGTGATGGGTTCCGCTAAAATCATCCGCAAATGATTGGCAAAGGAGTTAATGGTGGTCAGCTTCTCCGGGTTCAGATCTTTTTGAACCACGGCAAATTCATCGGCATGAATATGTGCCAGGAAATCATTGGTAGAAATTTCCTCCTGAAGTCGTCGGCCAACCTCACGAAGAAATATATCTCCGACGGTATGTCCCAGGGAATCGTTGATCGATTTAAATCCATCCAGATTAATTAAATACAGCGCGATGGCGGTTTCTTTTATATTGGCAATCGTAATCAAATCCAGAAGTTTAATATTGAGCAATGACTTATTCGGTAAACCGGTCAATTCGTCGTGATGGGATTTATGTGTAACCATGCGTTCATTGGCCAGAGCAATCTCATAAATATACCGCAAGGACGCCAGATTATTCACACGTGCTAACAATTCAATGTCCTGAAAAGGTTTCGTAATGTAATCGTTGGCTCCCAGATTCAGTCCGTTGGCAATTTCTTCCGTATCGGTTAATGCCGACAGGAAGAGAATCGGACATTCGAAGGAATTTAAACTCGTACGAATTTGGGAACAGACTTCCAATCCACTGAGATCGGGCATCATGATATCCAGAATAACGACATCAAACGAGGAGTTCATGTCAATGAGTTCCAGTGCTTTCCGCCCGCCATCAGCAAGGGTGACTCGATACCCCTCTGACTCCAGTAGTTTTTTTAACAGTTGTCGGATGGGTAAATCATCATCTACCACCAGAATTCGCGTGTCGGCTTTCGATTTCTTTTGGATGGATAAAGGAGACATGGAACTGGAATCAGTTAAAATTCAAAGGGTGGGCGTATGGTGTCATGGTGGATCATCGGTAAATGAAAGTTACTAATGAATTCACTTTTTTTACAGTGATTATCGGTTCCGGCGGACTTGACGTAAAGCCCGCGGATTAAGGGGATAAATTTCTCTTGATTTTGATCGATAATTTCCCCAATCTTACACTACGATGTCTGGAAACAAATCAGATTCATCCTGTATTCTATTCCCGGGGATTTATCTATCCCCAATTCCATCCGGTTTTCATTCTGTTTGCACACATTTTTCATGGTACCGGCTATGAGTATCGGGATGATAAAGTCATTTTCCGCTTCGATTTTATGGTTCTGCGCCCCATTAATAGCATTTGGAATAATTGATTTTCACCTTGGTAATATTGGATCACAACACGCAAGAGGTGGCCTATGGTGACGAAACATATTCCAACAAATATCCCCGGTCTGGATGAAATCTTACAGGGCGGATTTCTGCCAAACCGTACCTATCTCATTGTAGGTTCAACCGGGACCGGGAAAACGATTTTTTCACTGCAATGGCTTATTTCCCGGCAAGCTCGGGAGGAAAAATGTTTGTTTATTACCCTGGCGGAGGATTCTGCCGAAATCAAGCGCAACCTGACCGGGTTCCATTGGGATTTATCCGGGGTAAAAATTCTGGATATGTCGCCTTCCGGGAAAGCTGAAGACCTTAAATCCGGGGAATATAATGTATTCGAACCCAGTGAAGTGGAGCAAATACCGGCCTGGAAAACGATCGTCGAGATGGTTGAAAAATATAAACCCCGGAATATTGTTATTGATTCCGCCACCCAACTTCGGTATTTATCCACCAATGAATACCTGTTTCGTAAACTGATTCTGGGCCTGGTAAATTATCTGAACCGGAAGCAATGTACTACACTGATAACTTTTGAACCGACGGAACTGGAAAAAGAAACCTCCGTCGCTTTAGCCGTGGATGGCATAATGCATCTCCGTCGCCAGGTTTCTGAGGGTCGGATGATTGAGTTGCGAAACCTGGAAGTAGAAAAATTACGGGGCTCCGGATACTTGTCCGGTTATCATCCGCTGCGAATTACCTCGAACGGTATTTCAATTTATCCCCATCGGGTAAAATTCACCGGTACGATACAATATGAAAGAGAGCTTTTGCCTCTGGGTATTCCCCAATTGGATGAACTTCTTCAGGGCGGTTTGGAATCCGGTACAATTACCCTGCTAACCGGACAGGCCGGGGTGGGAAAATCCACGCTTGGGATGCAATTTCTGATTCGTTCCATTATTGGTGGGAAAAAAGCTATTCTTTTTACATTTGAAGAATCGGTGGAATTCATTGTAACCCGAAGCAGAGCTCTGGATATGCCCGTGGATGCGCTCCTGAAAAACGGTCAACTAAAGATTGTAAAAGTGAATTCAGCCGATCAATATCCCGATGAATTCCTGAATACGATTCGAATTGCCGTTGAGCAGGATGGAGTTGACGTAGTGATGATCGATAGTTTGCGGGGGTATAATATTGTCATGGAACCATTCGGAAGCCTGGTAGCCCATGTATACAATCTAACCCATTACCTGTCTGTAAAAAATATAACTACTATTCTGGTCAATGAAATTGAACATATTACCGGCGATTTGAAATTGACGGAATTGGGCGTCAGTTTCCTGGTGGACAACGCCCTGCTTCTGCGGTATGCGGAAATAGACGGACGGATTCTTCGGGTCATCGGTTGCTTCAAAAAACGTCTCGGATCCTATCAACCGGATATACGGGAATTGGAAATATCCCCCGAGGGCATCCGTGTCGGTGAAAAAATAGCCCATCTGCAAGGTTTGCTAACAGGAGTACCGCAACGGTTGCCATGACCGAAACCAAACAACGAGGTATGGTTACCAGAACGCCTACGATCGGGATCGCCTTTTCGCACGCATCTGACCGTCGACTTTTGACAGCCTATATTGTTTCGCAGGGTTATCGGGTTGTCGAGGTAATGACCGACGACCAAACCTTAATGAATCTGGAAGATATTGATTTAATTCTTATCGAAAGCTCCGTTGCCCACAATTTTAAAGAACAACTTATTGATTTAAAGAAAAAATCAGCTCAGGAATTATCAATGGTGCCGGTATTGATTGGTCTTCCTGCGCAAGATAATCCGAGGCCCTGGTTGACGGCGGGATTTGATGACGTTATTCATTTACCGTTCAGCAAGGAAATCCTGGCGGCCCGCCTGGAAGTCTGGCTCCGTTTACAGGAAGAATCCCGGGGCCGCTTCCGTTCCCTGTATGAAAACACTGCCCTGGGACTGTACCGTACGACGCCGGAAGGACAAATATTGTTAGCAAATCCGGCCCTGGTGGAAATGCTGGGCTATGACTCTCTCAAAGACCTGCAACAGAGAAATTTGGAATCCGAAGGCTTTGAACCGGGATATGATCGGGTGACTTTCCGACAACAATTGGAGCGGGAAGGTATCATTCGTGGAATGGAGTCGGTTTGGAAACGGAAAAACGGTTCCACCCTCTATATTCGGGAAAGCGCCCGCGTTATTAAAGACGATACCGGCCGCATCCTGTACTATGAAGGCACGGTAGAAGACATTACCACGCGAAAACAGACTGAAAATCAACTTCGCAATACGCTGAAACAACTGGAAGCCAGCCAGGAGCAATTGGATGTAACCCTGCATTCGATTGGTGATGCGGTCATTGCCACCGATAAACAAGGTATTATCACCCTCATGAATCCGGTTGCAGAAACACTCACCGGCTGGACTGAAAGCGATGCCCGGGACCTGCCCCTGAAAAGAGTGTTTCCTATTATCAATGAACAAACCCGCCGGGAAGTGGAAAACCCGGTCCACCGCGTGATTCGCGAAGGACTGGTTATCGGTTTGGCCAATCACACCTTGCTGATTCATAAAGACGGGCATGAAATTCCCATTGCCGACAGTGGCGCTCCCATCCGGAATGCCAGGAATGAGATTATCGGTGTGGTACTTGTTTTTCGGGATCAGACGCAGGAACGGCAGGCAAAAAGGGAATTGTCGGAGAGTGAAGCCCGGTTCCGGACCCTTTCAGAATCGGCATCGGAAGGAATTGCCATCCACGATAAAGGGGTTATTCTGGATGTGAACTCCACGTATTGCCGGTTGTTCGGATATGAGAAAAAAGAAGTAATCGGGATGAATGTCCTTGAATTTGCAGCGCCGGAGTCCCGCGATTTGGTACTTAACAATGTAAAACGAAATTATAAAAAACCCTATGAAGCCTTTGGAATAAGAAAAGACGGTTCGAGGTTCACCGGCGAACTCATTGGGAAATTAATCCCCTACCGGGGGCGCATTGTCCGGGCAACCATTATTCGAGATATTACGGAACAGAAAAAGATTCAGAAAGAAATTATTGAGTTAAAAGAGTTTAATGAAAGTATTCTCCGGGACATGGCGGAGGGACTCGTGGTTATGGATGCCGAAGGCAATTTAGAATATGTCAACCCGGCTGCCGAAGAATTGCTCGGATACGCTCATAATAAACTTTTAGGTCAACCTTCCTCGGTAATTATACCGAAAGATCAGCGCAAGATTGTGAAGGCAGAGGATGAAAAGCGCAAACAGGGGGAAAGCAGTGTTTATGAATTGCAAATGGTGCGTAAGGACGGAAAGCGAATTGATTTACGGATCAGCGGCAGTCCCCGGTATAAGGACGAAAAATTTATCGGTACCATGGCTGTGTTTACCGATATCACCGAACAAAAACAGGTTATTAATGCTCTGGAGACATCAGAAGCCTTGAACCGGACGGTACTTACCAGCGTTGGCGAGGGAATCGTTGTATATGATCGACAGTTCCGTTACCTGGTTTGGAATGCTTATATGGAATCGCTTTCCGGGTTAAAAGCGGAAACGATCCTGGGTAAATGTGCTTTTGATGTCCTCCCTTTCCTGAAAAAACAGGGTATCGACCAGCTTCTGAAACGGGCATTGAACGGAGAAACGATTATCGGACCCGACCGGTATTTTAAGATTCCGGAAACGAAAAAAGAAGGCTGGTTTGTTTCCACCTACACCCCCAGGCGCGGAGTTGACGGAAAGATTGAGGGCGTTGTCGTTCTTGTTCAGGATATCACCGAGCGTAAACAGTCCGAACAGGCGCTGGCAACCCAGCGAAAAACGCTCGCCGATATTTTGGAAGGTACCAATGCGGGAACCTGGGAGTGGAATGTCCAGACCGGGGAGGTGGTTTTAAATGAACGTTGGGCGGAAATAATCGGGTATACACTTAAAGAATTGGAACCCATCGACATTAACACCTGGATCAATAGTGTTCATCCGGATGATTTGCCGCAAGCCAACGCTATGCTGGAAAAGAATTTTAACCGGGAACTGGATTATTATGATGTTGTCTTCCGGCAACCACATAAAAACGGCGGTTGGGTCTGGGTAAATGCCCGGGGAAAAGTGATCGAATGGACGGAAGACGGCAAACCACTCCGGATGAGCGGTATCCATCTGGATATTACCGATCACAAACTGGCTGAGGAAAAAATCGAACGTTTCAGCCGTATCTTTGAAGATTCACTCAACGAAATATATTTGTTTGATGCCAATACCTTGAAATTTATTCAGGTAAATCGCGCCGGTCAGAATAATCTGGGCTATACCATAGAAGAATTGCAACAATTAACACCGCTTGATTTAAAACCCGAATTTACCGCGGCATCATTTGCAAAGCTGGTAGAGCCCCTGCGTAAAGGCGAGAAGAAAAAAATTGTTTTTGAAACGGTTCACAAACGTAAAGATCGCTCACTCTATGATGTGGAAGTGCATTTGCAACTTTTACCGTTTAAAGACAGGGACATGTTCGCCGCGATTATTTCGGACATTACCGAACGCAAGGAGAAGGAAAAAGAAATTTCCATGCTGGCGAATGCTTTGAAGAGCATTCGGGAATGCGTCAGCATCACCGATGAGAACAATAAAATCATGTTTGTGAATGACGCCTTTATTCGTACCTACGGTTATTCGCGGGAAGAATTGATTGGACGGTCCGTAGGTTTGATTCGCTCGCCCATGAATTCCGAGGAATCGATCAAAAACATACTTCCGGAAACCCTAAAGGGTGGCTGGCAGGGCGAACTCATTAACCGGGATAAGGAAGGACATGATTTCCCGGTGCAGCTTTCCACGTCTCCGGTGCGCGATGAAAATGGAAAAATCATTGCGCTGATCGGTGTGGCGGAAGATATTACGGAGCGCAGACAGGCGGAAGAACAGCTTCGGCAAACGTTGGCGCAACTGGCAGCCAGTGAGAAACAGTTGAAAACGATTATCGAAACGGAACCGGAATGTGTAAAAATATTGGATTCAGATGGCGTTCTTATTCATATGAACAAAGCCGGTTTGGATATGATCGAAGCCGAGGCTCTGGATCAGGTCAAGGGAAATCCTATTTTCCCGCTTATTGCACCGGAAGATCGTGATTCCTTTACATCAATGCTGAACCGGGTTATCAAAGGAAATAAAGAAATGTTAACCTTTGATATCATCGGGCTGAAAGGAACCCGCCGCCGAATGGAAAGTCATTCGGTTCCCTTATATACAGAGGGGAAGAAAATAACCGGATTATTAAGTGTAACCCGTGATATTACAGAACGTAAACGGATGGAAAGACTGATTCGGGAAAGCGAAGAAAAATTCCGTTATCTGGTTATGAATGCTCCCACGGGCATTCTTTCTATTGATGTGAATGGAAAAATAACAGAAGTTAATCCAAAGCTACTGGAGATATTGGGGTCTCCATCGGTGGAGGCTACAAAAAAAATCAATTTGTTTACCTTTAAACCCCTACGTGAAACCGGAGCGTCTCAAAATTTCAAACAAGTCATTGAAACGGGCGATCCGGTGCTTATGGAACATGAGTATATATCCAAATGGGGTAAAAAAACCTATCTGCGATATCATATCGTTCCCCTGATGGATGCGAAAAATAATATTGTAGGTGCCCAGGCGAATATTGAAGACATCACCGACCGTAAACAGGCAGAAAAAGCTCTGCAGGAAAGTGAAGAAAAGTATCGCCTGATCGTAGAAAATGCTCACGATGGCATTGAAATTACTCAGAATGATCGAATCATCTTTACTAATCCTCGTTTTGCTGAAATGTTGGGTTACTCCGTTGATGAATTAAAGAATATTTCCTTTACCCAGATCTTCACAGCGGAGGCACTCGAAGAAGCTAATAAACGTCAGCTAAGGCGGCGAACGGGTAAACCCGAAGTTTACCAATATGAATCCACCATGCGGAAAAAAGATGGAACCGTCATCAATGTGGATATCAAATATGATATTATTGATTATAAGGGAAAACCGGCAACTTTTGCTATTATCCGTGATATTACCAAACGTAAGCAAGCCGAAAAACGACTGGCCGAAAACGAAGAACGAATGCGGATGCTGGTTGAAGGTACGCCCTATTTGTTTTTCTATACGCAGGACAGGAACGCTAATATTACCTATATTTCTCCGTCGGTGGAGCGGATCACCGGATATACGGTGGAAGAATGGTCCCGGCCCAAGAGCAACTGGTTCCTGACCAAAGCGGCTATAAACATAAGTGCCAAGAAACGTACCCGGTCTCATCTAAAGGGCAAACTGACGGAAGGACCGGTTCATATGGAGATTCGACACAAGCGGGGACACTCGATCCAATTGGAAGTGTATGAGCATATCGTGTACCAGGACGGTGAGGTCGCCGGCCTGCAGGGGGTTGCCCACAATATTACCGAACGTCAACAGGCCCTGGAGGAAGCCCAGCGTGCCAGTAAGGTAAAGGACCTCTTTCTGGCTAACATGTCCCACGAAATACGGACGCCGCTGAATTCAATCGTAGGTTTCAGTGAACTGCTGGAAAGCGTTCTGGCGGATCGCATTCAGGATGAAGAACGTCAGTATTTTGAAATCATTCGCTCCAGTAGCGGTCGCTTAATGCACACGGTTCATGAAATACTGGATATTTCCCTGATTGAATCCGGAAGCTATAATTTAAATCTGAAGACACATGATTTAGTGAAAACGACCCGGTCTATTGTGAATCAGTTTCAGACGGCGGCTGCTGAAAAGGAAGTACAACTTTCCTTTACGTCAACCTGTAAAACGGCGCCGATTCTGGCGGATGAATACGGATTGGACCGTATTTTGTCCAATTTGATCGATAATGCCATTAAATACACACACCGGGGATCGGTGGTAGTGAAACTCACCAAATCGAAACCGAATTTCCGTTTGGAAATAAAGGATACCGGGATTGGAATCTCAGAGGATTATTTACCCCAACTCTATGAGATATTTTCACAGGAAAGTGCCGGATACACGAAAAAATTTCAAGGGATTGGTTTGGGAATGTCGCTGGTAAAAAAATACAGCGATTTGCAGGGAATTCAGGTACAGGTGGATAGTGCCAAAGGTCGGGGAACCACCTTCACCCTCACCATTCCCGAAAGGAAGACAACATGACACCAAAAAAATACCAGATACTAGCGGTTGAAGACGACCGGGAAACGCTTTTTCTGTACCAAAGCGCCTTCAGCAAGCACTTTGATATTCATGAAGCCGTTTCAGTACCCAAGGCTCTGAAAATGTTAGAAAAACAAGCCATTGATTTGATTATTCTGGACCTGTCCCTGATGGGGAAAAAAGACGGTCTGGACCTGACACGAACCATTCGTTCCACCGAAAAATGGAAAAAGATTCCGATTGTAGCGGTAACGGCTCACGCCTTCATTCAGGACCGGCGCAATGTTCTGGAAGCCGGGTGTGATCAATATGTAAGCAAACCGGTGCATTTGTCTGAATTATTGAAAATCATCCGTAATTATTTACCGGAATAATCCTTTATGCCGCAACCGATAGACGATACGAAAACGCTGAAAGCATTTCATCGCCTGCCCCTGGCCTGGGTCGGATTTCTGTTGATCGTAATCTGGACCATGTTTTTTGTCTGGGATAATGTCTCTCATAGGGGAACGATGAAATTGTTAACCATGCGAAATATCCATAACCGGGCCGCCATGGGAATTGAGAATGTGATTATTTTTCGTCGATGGAATGCGCTCCATGGTGGCGTATTTGTTCCGATTAATGATTATGGCGTACCGAACCCCTACCTGAAAGGACTGGTTGAACGTGATCTGGCCACAACCCATGGCGATTCCCTGACCATGATTAATCCGGCCTATATGACCCGCCAGTATTTTGATCTTCTGGAGAAAGATACCCGGTTCCGGGGACACATCACCAGTTTAAGACCAATCCGTCCGAAAAATGCGCCGGATTCCTGGGAACGACAGGCACTGGAATCCTTCGAAAAGGGATCAACAGAAGCATCGGTTATCACCGAACTGGATTCAACGTCGTATTTCCGGCTCATGCGCCCTTTAGTCACCGAAAAGCCCTGTTTGAAATGCCATCAGCAACAGGGATATAAAGAAGGCGATATTCGCGGCGGTCTCAGCATATCGATTCCCATTGCGGGACCTTTGGCTCTTATGAACCAGGATATCCATCGCCGTACTCTGTTTGATTTGATTGTATGGATGCTGGGAGTTGCCGGTATTCTGATCGGGTTTAGTAAACTGGACAAGGCTGATCACTATCGGTTGGAAATGCTTCATCGATTGATGAAACTGAAGCGGAAAACCGACCGTCTGAATCGTGAACTGGAAGAAACCAACGCCTTGAAGTTGATGCTTATTGATACCATGACTCATGATTTGCGGAAACCGCTTCAGGTGATCAGCGGGTTTTCGGAGCTGGCGCTGGACAGTTATCCGGACGATCCCTACATAACCCGGATTGATCAAAATGTAACCCGTGTATTTGAAACCCTGAATGACGTCACCATATTGGCTCAGACCGCCCTGGGTGAATCCATTCCCCTTGAAGAAGTGGATCTGGTACCGATTGTTCAGGAAGTCTCCGGTGAATTCACCAATCTTTTGGAGGCGGAGCAACTCAGTTTAAAAATGGACATTCCCCAGCGATGTATAGTGAAAGCCCATCCCGTCATTCGGGAAGTGTTTCGGAATTATCTGAGTAACGCCGTTAAATATGCGGCCGATGGAAAACAGGTTGACATAACGATTGAAGAAACCGCAAAAACGGTGACTATTCGTATCCGGGATTATGGATCGACACAGATTCCGGAAGAGAAATATCCCGAATTGTTTACCCGTCATTTTCAGGATGATGAAATACATCATGGGCGGGGATTGGGTTTGTTTATCGTTGCTCAGATTGCTAAAGTACTGAATGGAAAAGCCTGGGTTGAACCGAACCGGCCGCAGGGGAACGTTTTCGCTTTTTCGATTCCCCGGAACCCCCGGGAATGAAGCCAAGGAAATAGATCCCGAATTCAGGTTCGGGACTGATCTTCCAGGTGTAACCCGTTAAAGAATTCCGGTTGAATCCGGCCGGTGATAAAAACACCCAGAAAACTGGTCCAGAAGAAGAACGAAGTAACTTCCAGGGCTATCCTTACTGAGAACCGTTCGGTAAGCCAGCCGGCCCATAACGTACTGATGATGATTAACGCCCGGGTTACCACTCCCAGGATGGTTTGAGCCCGTCCCATGATATGATTGGGAATGTGCTCCATCAAAATAGTGCGGGTAATAATCCGTGCGGAATTATTCGGTAGTCCCATAAAAAAAAACAGGATCATTGCTGCTGCCAGATTGGATGCAAGGGGTAATAATCCACACATGACCGCCGCAATAGCATACGCTCCCAATAGAAAATTCCGCCGTTTCAAATGGCGAACCACACCCAGGGCAATAGCCGTGGAAAGCAGGGCTCCTATCCCATAAGCACCGTCGAGCAGTCCAAAACCGCGGGCACCCATATTTAGAATATCCGTGGACAACGCCAGGGTCAACACGGCCAGACTACCCCAGATGGCCACATCCGCGATAACCGCAGTAATGCCGTAAAAGAAAACCAATTTCTTCTCGTGCACAAACCGCAGCCCTCCCATGAACATGGTCCACACCGATTCAGTCGCGCCGTTCAAAATATGACTCCGATGCCGGGCAGTGCCAATCAATGTTGCGGATATGAAATAGGACAGGGCGTCCAGGGCCAGGGCGGTTTGTCCACCCCAGGCATGGACTACAAAGCCGCCCAGGGCCGACCCCAACAGCGCTCCCGACTGGTAGCTGGCGGACAAGAGCGAATTGGCGGTCATGAAATCTTTTTCCGACACCAGTTCCTGAGTGAAGGCAGCGGCGGTGGACCAGAAAATGGCGCTTCCGGTTCCAATCAGAAAACTCATAATGTATAGTTGCCAGAGGTGAAAGTATCCCAGCCAATATAGGATGGGAATAGCCGCTACGGAAATACCCCGAAAAATATCAATAGTGACCAGTACGTGTTTTCGATTTACCCGATCAATGAGCGTTCCCGCCCCCAAGGCAATAATGAGTCCCGGAAGGGTGGAAACAGCCACCATTTCTCCCACCGCCAGTTTGGATCCGGTGATATCCAGAACGATCCATCCCACGGCAATAAAGTTAAAACCCCAACCAATTAGCGAAATAGCATTCCCGGCAAAAAAACGGGCAAAGGTCGGATTTCGTAATAAATGCAATGATTTTTTCACCTTAAAAATTACGTGATGCAGAGGAAGCCAACCAATCGAGATAGCAACATTCTTACCTGACCCAATTTTATGTCTTGTTTTAAGGGAAATATATTGTGTGAATTCAACTTTTAAGTACAATGAAACGACGGGCTTTAGAAAAAGCGAGACTGTCAAACGCCTTACATAGACGGAAATAAAAGTCCACTTGAATAATAGTCCACAAAACTGTTTGGCATATAAGACGCCTGACAAGTATTTTCCAGAGAATTATTAACTGTTGCACTTACTACTTAAATACAGGCTATCACTAATAATGGGAAGATAATTCCTAACACATTTTATAAATAATGAATACAAGGAGTAATATAATATGAAACGCACCTGTTTAATCGCCATTGTTTTCATTCCGGTTTTGCTTTTCCCGAAAAGCGGACTCTGGTTTTCTTTTAAAACCGGGTTTCCGATTGCCGGATCAAGTGTTGGTATAAAATTAGGTCCGCTGGCACCCTATGGCGGGCTGGATATCGTCTATATTGGCGCAAGCATGGATTACAATTCCACGTCCTGGGAACGGGATTACGATTATGACTGGCAAACAGGTACATATATTTATGGAGATTGGTATAAATCTTCTGAAAGATCAAATACGTTTGAAGGTCATGCTACTTTATATATGCCCCACGGAGGATTACGCTTCTATTTAGCCCAACAAACTCTTAAACTTTATCTGAAAGGTGATTTAACGCTGGTTTTTCCTTCGGTTGACGGAACGGGTAATTATGAGAGCATTTATTATGACCAAGATGGAAATATTGAAGATATTTATCGCGATGAGAATAAATTGACCGACAAGGAAAAGAAAGATATCAACGATGCCTTAAATTATTTTATTATTTCCCCGGGCATAGGTTTGGAGTATCCATTTAGCGAACATTTTTCAATTGGTGGCGAATTCGGATTCCGTTTATTACATAATACGATGGACACATCGGACAAATCGGAAGATGATTACTGGAAAGATTCCTGGCAGACAAAAATGTCCACAACTTTGGGAGTCAGTTACACATTAATTACGCTAAACTACATTTTGTAATTTGAGTAGAACGATGATGAAAAATGGGAGCGTGGTTTGTTGAACCACGCTTCCTTTTTCAAAATATGTTCCAGCGTCCGTGTATGATCTGATGTAGCCATCCGATAATGGCAGGATTTGTTTGTTCCCAATGTTTCGGTCCGGGAATCATCGACAATATTAATGGGGTTTTCGCGGGGGTCGTAGCTATTTGGAAGAAGGACAACCGCTATCGCTTTAAGATATTTTAAGCCATTCAGTCTTTGTGCAATTCTAAAATCCCGTGGGAAGAATTTATTTTGCATTTTATTCGTAAAAGGTTCTATTTTGATCCGTTCGAGGACAAAAACCACTTTAATGATCTTCAGGAAACACTTAAAACAAACGTAACAGGAGAATACATGAACAAATACAAAAAAATCTTATCCCTTGCTCTCATCCTGGCCTTGGGCTTGTTCCTGGCCGGATGTGAATCCGACGATAATACCACCGATCAAAATCCCTTGGTGGGCACCTGGGTTTTGAATAATATGGAGCAAACAGCTTTGTACACTGTTGCCGTTGACCTGGCCACGCTGGGCTTAACCGCCGGGGATACCCTGGGCGGCGGAACCGTTGACTGGGCTACGCTATCGGCAATGGGTGTAAATGCTACGGCTGAATTATTTGAAGATGGAACCTATTCATTGAATGGAAATGTTGCCCAGGCCAGTGACACATTGGGTTTTGCTCCCACGCTCATTCCTCTTAGTGATCAGGGCGTTTGGGAAGCCGCAGATGATTTAAGCACACTGCTTCTTAACGGCGCTGCTCAGGATTTCCCTCCCAGTGGTGTAGCTGGACCCATCACAGTTGATGATGTGAACAATCCCACCACTATCAGTATGACCTATTCTGAACAGGAAAGTGAAACCGTCGTCTTACCGGTTGACGTTAATGGAGACGGTATCCCCGATATGTTTGTTGACGATGTTCCCATTAATGCCTACAGTACAACAACGCTGGGCTTTGCTGCACAGTAAATCAATCGGATAAATAAGGTTTTAATCTTATAAGGGCAAGTTGGTAACTATTTGTCAGCTTGCCCTTATTTAATAGACAGGGTAAAAACTATGATGAAAAAAATATGGGTATATCTTTCGGTTGTTTTTGTGTTCGGTTCATCCATTGGCAATGCCATGATCACGAATACAAATCAAAGTGCCGATTATATTCGCTTAATGAATCGAAATGCAACATTGGACTTGGATGCCGCTTTATTTAATCCGGCCGGGCTCGGCTTTTTAAATGACGGCACCTTTGTTTATGTGAGTTCACAAACGATTTGGCAAACGAGAAAAGTTACTGTATTTGATGATGTGTATAATAAGAGTGCGTATACCGGCGATACATTTGTTCCCGTATTCCCCAATTTCTATTTTGCCAAGAAAATGAGCAAACTAGCGATTTTTGGCGGTTTCATGCCCATTGGGGGCGGTGGAAGCGCCAGTTATAGCGACGGACTGCCTTCTTTTGATCAATTATTGGCAGCCTATGTTGGAACTCTGGGCGTTACGGGTTATTCTTTAGACGCTTCATTTACCGGCAGTTCGGTATATTATGCGGGTCAACTTGGTGCTGCTTATACCCTGAATCCCATGATATCGTTGGCTTTCGCTTTTCGCTTTATATCTGCTGTAAATACCTATGAAGGAACCTTATCTGACGCTACCATTTATCAGGGCGCAACTCCAATCGTCGGTTTAGTCCCCGATATTGTTGTGGATTCCAAAAGAACCGGCTCAGGATATACTACCGTATGGAGTATAGATTTGAAACCCTCCGATAAGTTGAACATCGGCCTCCGTTTTGAACCGATGACAAAATTAGCGCTTGTTTCCGAGACCATTGCTGATAGTACCAAAGGAGTCGTTGATAGTTCTGCATATCCCAATGGCATGTTTCCTGATGGCGTTACCTACAACTCAGATATCCCGGGTCAATTCGGTGCCGGTGTATCCTATTGGGTAACAAATAAATTGCGTGCAGAAATCGGTTTTAACTATTGGTTGAATACAGGCGTAAATTGGGACGGGAAAGAAGAAAACGTGGTAAACGATTTCAATACCGGAATAGGATTGGAATACAGTTTGAGCGACGCAATGAAGTTGAGCGTAGGCTATCTTTTTGCAACGACAGGTGCTAAGGATGCCTATAATTCGGATTTAGACTTTAGTCTTGCCTCGAATACATTGGGTGCCGGAGTAAACTACTCCTTAAATCCTGGTCTGTCATTAAGTGTTGGAATCAGTAATACATTCTACCAATCCGGAAAAAATGATAAAGTAAACCCGTTTTATAAACAGCAATTTGATAAAACAGCTCTGGTTATTGCTTTCGGTCTTTCGAAATCCTTTTAAACCGGATTTCAACGAAAAAAGAGGAGCTTATAGGCTCCTCTTTTTTTTGTTCATATTTTCAGGATGTGGAACCCTTTAGCTTGCAGGTGGAAATTCCGAAGATGGAATAGATCGGACAGGTTCCTATCGCACCGGTAATCAGGGGAACCAGACCGATTGCACCCCACCAGCTTTTCATCCAGTACCCGATTCCCAAAATGACCAGTCCCAGAATAACCCGTAATATTCGATCCGTATTGCCTTCATTTGTTTTCATACTTAACTCCATGGTTGATTAACGAAATGTTGCCATGAAATTACGCTGACACCCTGAAGGCGTCCGTGACAATGTCACTCAGAAGCAAGGCGCGTTAATCTTTTCCTGTCAATCAGTCGAATTAATCCCCGTTGGAGTTCAACGATCCGGGATTGTTCAAACTCCTTCAATAACCGGCTGATCACTTCCCGGGCCGTTCCCAGTTCATCCGCAATATCCTGGTGAGTCATAGACAGCGCAGATCCCTTCTGTGTGAAATTCTGTCCCAGATATTCCGCCAGGCGTTGATCCATCCGTCGAAATGTGACTTCTTCCACGACGGAAATAATATTCCCCAGGCGACGGGAAATCAGGCGAAAAACGAAATCCTGCCAAGCCGGATACCGGGACATCCAGGCGCGGATATAGTTGGCAGGAATGATTAGGGCCGTGGACGGTTTTTCAACAACCGCCAAAGCAGGAAAAGATTCTTCGTTCAAAATACAGGAGGCGGTTAAAATGCAGCTTTCCCCCGACTCCAGTCGATACAAGGTGATTTCCCGGCCCGATTCGCCTTGTTTATAGACCCGGATTTCCCCCTCTACTACTAAGGCCAGGGCCGTGCATTCGTCTCCTTCGGTGAAAATAATTTGACCCGGCGTAAACGAATGCAATTGCCCCACCGCCATCATTTCCAGGGTCAGGTTGGCATGGGGATCGGAAAAAAAGGGGAATGGATCTTTCAGGAGCGTCAATTGTTCAGCGGAAATCATAGACCTCTTCCTTCAATACAGTCTCCGGATTAACGGCGACGGCTTCGGGATAATCCAGGGAATTTCCTGCAATAAAGGCGGCTACCAGAGAATTAACCATCGGTACGACCCGTTCCGGTGGAATGGTTCCCTGCTGGCCCATCAATTTTAAAAGCGGAGAGAGCAAGGGAACATCGGTGAAATCAAAATGGTGAACGGAATGAAGAATCAACCAGCGCGAGTAGGTGGTCGTATCCGCCATCAGGAACCGGGCCAGGCGGCGATAATTATTAGGATTATTCCAATGGGGACGGCCCAGGTACAAAACAGGAACGGACAAACCCTGGTCCAGACTACTATCAGGTAAGGCCAGATTCCAGCCGTCCAGGGCGATTACAGCCTGAATATCTTTCCGTTCCAGCGCCGTTTGAAAAACGGTTGTGCCTCCGAAACTATGTCCCACCAGAAAGAAGGAATTCACCGGATACGTTTGTAAAATGTCCGGGAACAAGGCGGAATTCTGTTTTAATTGCGCCAGAAGAAAATGGAGATCATCTACCCGGGTTCGCAACTGTCGATGGCGTAGGCGTGTACTGTCGTCCGGTGCCATTCCCTTCAGTTCGGACCGGTAATCGGCCATTTGTCCATCGGGGAAAATGGTGAGGTTGGCATCGTAAGGATGATCCAGAATCGCCACTGCCATGCCCCGGCTGGCCAGGTATTCCGCCAGGGTGCGATGTAAAAGTCGACTGCCCCCTAACCCCGGCGAAACCACCACTACGGGGGAAGGATCGGATACCGGCAGCGCTCCGGGAAACGAATGTGTGCGAAACCAGGCAAAAAACCGTACCAGAACGGAAGGCGGTTTAAGAAATTCGGGCAACTCGAGTTGCTCGATCATGGCCGGACCCCGAACATCCATATGATCCAGATAAGGTTCAGGTGTTAATCCGGTCACCGATTGAGCGGGATACCAGATTTGGACCACAATCCGTCGAAAATCATCCGGATTTTCCGTGAACCACTCTTCCCGGGAAGAATCAGTGAGAACAACGGTTTGAGTGCCCACGGGATAAGATCCGCCCGGATCGGGAAGCGTCAGGCGGGGAAGGAGTAAAGGTGTTAATAAGGCGATCAACCACCATACGCTAAATCCGATGCGGGCAGGAAGACCCATTCGAATGTGGGGATGGAGCCGGTGCCAGAGGTAGAGACCGGTCAGCAGAAGATAGGCGGGAACCATCTGCCAGCGATAACCTTCCGTGAGGAAATGAATCAGGGTGAGAAGAATCGCCAGCAGGAGAATCAACAGTCCGTTCCACCGGGAACTCTGCTTGCGGGAGAAGATTACCAGCACAACGGGCTGGAGAAGAAGAAGGATCAATTCCAGAAAATTCACGGGTGAAGATAGCTCTTTCCGGCTTTTTATCGAAAAGGATAAAGAACTCAGCTCATCGCCGGATTTTCCGTAAGTTCCCCGGGTTGAATTCCCAAAATCCTGACGAATTAGGGTTCCCTGCAACCGGAGTTCGCCGCGAGGACATTTTTTAACAGTAAGCAAAGATTATTTTCAGGATACGCCAAAGCATGACCAATCGTGGAACTATATTAATGAACAGGGCTATTGTCCGCCGACCGGGACGGTCGGTGATCTCGGGCCTTTCAACCGCTGATCTGGGCCAACCGGATTATAACCTGGCGCTGACTCAGCATCAGGCCTATGTGCGGGCATTGAAAGATTGCGGTCTGGAGACCATGGTTTTGCCGCCGTTGGAATCGTTTCCGGATTCTACCTTTGTGGAAGATGTGGCCCTGGTGACCGAAAAGGGTGCCATTATAACCCGTCCGGGAACGCAATTCCGCGAGGGAGAGATACACTTTATCGTTCCCGTATTAAAAAAGTTTTATCCCACTGTGCGCTCCATCATTCCTCCGGGAACTCTGGATGCGGGAGATGTGCTGGATATCGACGGACATTTCATCATCGGTCTTTCGGAGCGGACCAATAAGGCCGGAGCCAGACAATGTACGGATCACCTGAAAGCAATGGGCTATTCCGCAGCTACACTTACGGTTCGGTCCGGGGTTCATTTAAAATCGGAAGTTTCCTATCTGGGGCGGAATATTCTCCTTACAACTGAGGCCTATGCGGAAGAACCCCTCTTCGAAAAATATAAAAAATGCATTTTACCGCTGGAAGAAACCTATGCCGCCAATACCGTTCAGGTTAACGGCACGGTATTGATTCCCTCCGGATTTCCCACAGCCAAAAGCCTTGTGGAAAGCGCCGGGTTTACCACCCGCTCCCTATATATGACCGAGTACCAGAAGCTGGACGGCGGATTGAGCTGTTTGTCGCTTCGATTCAGAAGTCACTGAGGGCAAATTCAAGAGATTTGTTGGCCTTAAAGCCAATTAAGTAATAGTCGAATCGGACTGGTTTATTCGTATTATTTTGGATCGTGACCTGATATTTATGCGGTAGCGTATTATACTTTCTTTCGTATATCCAAAAACCGGGTATCAGCCCTTTTTAAGTATTTGATAGCATTGATTGGCATAAATTTTCACCTGATGAATATGGAAGCGATGGCTGATTAACAAAAACAGTTTAGAAAGAACAATGCATGAGAGATAAAGAGTTTCCGTTTCGATCCTATCAGCACACCGGTCGATCCGATCAAGAAATACGGGAGCGATCCGGGAATTTTTACGAATCCATGAAACGCAGGCGATCCATCCGGCAGTTCAGTGACCGACCGATTCCGAAGGAAATACTGGAAACCCTGATCATGACGGCCGCCTCCGCTCCGTCCGGTGCCAACAAGCAACCCTGGTTTTTCGCCATCGTGCGGAATCCTGATCTTAAACGGAAAATACGGATTGCCGCCGAAGAAGAGGAGCGGGCGTTTTATTCTGATCGGGCGCCTCAATCGTGGATTGAAGATTTGGAACCCCTGGGAACGGACTGGCATAAACCCTACCTGGAAATCGCCCCGGCCTTGATTGTTGTCTTTAAACAAATTCAGGATATTTCCGGATCGGAACCGCGGAAAAATTATTACGTCACCGAATCGGTCGGCATTGCCTGCGGATTTCTGTTTGCCGCCATTCAACAGGCCGGACTGGTGGCCTTACCGCATACACCCAGCCCGATGAATTTTCTATCGGAATTACTCCACCGCCCATCCAACGAAAAACCAATCCTGTTGGTGCCGGTGGGCCATCCGGCGGAAGACGCACAAGTCCCGGTCTTGTCCAAGAAACCCTTTGAGGACATTGCTCAGTTTTTTTAGACTGCCTTTTATTCTGAATAACATTCTACTGGTTTACCGAGGAGTCTCTCATGGCAGAAATACAGATTTACCATAATCCCCGTTGCCGCAAAAGCCGGGAAGGTTTGCAATTCCTACGGGATCATGGTGTGGAACCGGTGATTATTGACTACCTGAAAAATCCGCCTACCGCCAATGAGTTGAAAGCACTGTCTGTCAAACTGGGTATAAAGCCCCGGGAATTTATCCGGCGTACGGAAGCGGAGTATAAAGCCCTGGATTTGAAACCCCATTTGGATGAGGATGATCTGTTGTTTGATGCCATGGCTTCCCATCCCAAATTGATTGAACGTCCGATCGTTGTCAATGGGAATCGCGCCGTAGTGGGACGACCTGCAGAAGCCATCCTTGCTTTGCTCTGATTGATTGTGGAACTGTCCATCATCATCCCTGTCTATAATGAGGCGACCACTCTTCCGGAATGCCTGAAACGGGTCGAGGCAGTGGACCTGGACCGGGAAATTATCCTGGTGGATGATGGGTCGACAGACGGTACGACTGATTATTTAAAAGCACTTCCCGCCACCGATCACCGAATCGTACTGTTTCACGATCGTAACCGGGGAAAAGGCGCCGCGATTACCACGGCACTGCCCCACGCTTCCGGGGAATATATTGTGATTCAGGATGGCGATTTGGAATATGATCCACAGGATTTGAAAACACTTCTGGAGGAAGCCCGGCGAAACCACCCCATTGTTTACGGTTCCCGGGTTTTGGGTGGCGACCCCATTTCGTACCTTAGTTTTTATCTGGGAGGTCGGTTTCTTTCCTGGCTTACGAATCGATTATATGGGTCTTCAATCACCGATGAACCCACCTGCTACAAGTTATTTCGCCGGGATGTTTTGCTGGACATGAATTTGAAGGCCAGAGGATTCAACTTTTGTCCGGAAGTAACCGCCATCGCCCTTCGCCGGGGATATTCTATCCGGGAAATCCCCATTTCCTATCTTCCCCGAAGTAAAAAAGAAGGGAAAAAGATTAGCTGGCGCACCGGTCTGGGTGCCATTTACACATTGCTTAAATATCGATTGAAGCGAAAGGTTTGATATGGAAATACGCATTTTTATCACTGGGGGGACTTTCGATAAGGAATATGACGAAATCCATGGAAAACTCTTTTTCACCCATACCCATATTAATGAAATTCTGAAGCTGGGCCGTTCTCAGCTGAATGTAAAGATCACGGAACTCATGCTAATTGATAGTCTGGAAATGACTGCCGCTATGCGGAGAAAAATACTGAACGCCTGCCGGGAAGCAGAGGAAAACCAGATTGTGATTACCCACGGCACCGACACCATGTGCGAGACCGCCCGGGTTCTGGCGCAAGCTCGATTAAACAAAACAATTGTGCTCACCGGAGCCATGATTCCCTATAAATTCGGCACATCCGACGGTTTGTTTAATATGGGCAGTGCCCTGGCTTTTGCTCAGGCTTTGCCCCCCAATGTCTATATTGCCATGAACGGACGCTGGTTTGATTGGGATCGGGTACGGAAAAATCGGGAGTCGGGGATTTTTGAAGAATTTCGTCTACCGGAATCAAAGGAGGAAAAATTACATGAAAATTAAACGGTTACTTTTCATCGGTGTGGCACTGATTCTTGGTGAGACCTTTTTTTCGTGCAGCAATCCGGCGACACCGATCCGGTCCTATCAGCCGGTAGCGGAAAAAATTATTCAGACGGCTCTGGCCGATACAGCGGCTTTTGAACGATTAGCCTACCTTGTGGATACGTTTGGTCCCCGATTGAGCGGTTCTGAAAACCTGGAACGGGCGATTGACTGGTCGTTGGAGGCATTGAAAAAAACAGGATTGGAAAACGTCCACAGTGAGCCGGTAATGGTTCCTCATTGGGTACGGGGGAATGAATCCCTGACACTCCTGGAACCGCGGGAAAGCAAGCTGGCTTTGCTAGGACTCGGGGGCAGTATCGGAACCCCGCCGGAAGGAATTGTCGCCGAAGCAATTGTGGTTCGGAGTTTCGATGAATTGAAACAGAAAGCGGACCAAATTCCAGGTAAGATCGTGGTGTATAACGAACCCTTCACAACCTACGGGAAAACAGTTCGCTATCGTTATGGCGGCGCTATCGAAGCCG
>JAADFQ010000059.1 GCA_013152835.1 FCB group bacterium | reverse complement strand
TAAAGATGGATTTTCTGGGTCTCCGAAATTTGACGGTCATTGATCATGCGGTGAAACTCATTGCTTCCCGTCGGGGAATCGATATCGACATCCGGACCATTCCCATGGATGATGCGGAAGTCTATGATTTATTCGGGAAAGGACTAACGATCGGTGTCTTCCAGTTTGAATCCTCGGGAATGCGTGAATACCTGAAAAAACTGAAACCCACCCAGATCGAAGACTTAATCGCCCTCAACGCCCTGTACCGACCCGGTCCGATGGAAAATATCGAAGATTTTATTGCGCCCGGAAACACGGCCGCAAGAAGATCGAATATCCACACCCGGATATGGAACTCATCCTGAAAGAAACCAACGGAATTATTGTCTATCAGGAACAGGTCATGCAAATTGCCAACCGGATTGCAGGATTTACCCTGGCTGAAGCGGATTCTCTGCGCAAGGCGATGGGGAAGAAAATCCGGGAAAAAATGGACGAAATGATGGCCAAGTTTGTGGACGGGGCCGTGGCTCAGGGTGTGGGGAAGAAGAAGGCCAAGGAAATTGCCGGTCTGATCGAAAAATTTGCCCAGTACGGTTTTAATAAAAGTCACGCCACAGCCTATGCCTACGTGGCCTATCAAACCGCCTGGCTAAAAACACATTATCCCGCTGAGTTCATGGCAGCCAACCTTTCCACGGAAATGTCCAATCTGGACCGGGTTGTGATTCTGATCAATGAATGCCGTAAACTGGGCATTCGGGTCGATCCGCCGGATGTAAATGTTTCCGTCACCGATTTTTATCCCGTCGATGACAATACTATTTCCTTTGGACTCAATGCGATAAAAAATGTCGGCGCCAAAGCCCTAAAGAAAATTCTGGAGGAACGGGAAAAGGGAGGACCATTTACGACCATTTTTGAATTTTGCGAACGGGTGGATTTAAGTTCGGTCAATAAAAAAGTCGTGGAAAGCCTGGTCCTGGCGGGAGCGATGGACGGCCTGGAAGGTTCCCGGGCACAACTCCATGGCGCCGTGGAAACGGCCATCAAATACGGCCAGCAGGTTCAAAGCCATAATCAGGCGGATCAGGTGGATATTTTCTCTGCCGGCGGTCTGGCGCCGGTAACCCGATGTCCCGACCTGCCCGACGTTCCCGATTGGTCCGAATCGGAAGCTCTGGCACGGGAAAAACAAGTGGTGGGAATGTATCTTTCCGGTCACCCCTTGTTAAAATATGCCGAAGATTTGGAAGAATTCAGTACGATTGATCTCAACGATGATATCAATCGCAAGTTGCCGGAAAAAGTTCGGTTGGGTGGAATGGTAACCAATCTCCGTATCCAGTACGATCGACGAAACAACCCCATGGCCTTTTTCTATCTGGATTGCCTTGGCGGCCAGGCTGATGTGGTCATGTTCGCATCGGTTTATGAAAAATATCGCCATTTAATGGAGAATGACCGGGTGATTTTTGTGGTGGGAAAAACCTCCGACGGCTCCAACTTCGGCGACCTGAAATTGATTGCCGATGAAGTGGTGGCCCTGGAAAATGTACGCGACTATTTTTCCAGCCGGTTGAATATCCGTTTCCGCGAAGATGAAGTCACGCCGGAAGAACTGGAATCCTTGCGACAGGAAGCGGAACGGAATCGCGGGTCCTGTAAATTAACCTTTCACCTGAAGACCCAGTCCAACGAAGACCGGGTGATTCACGCCCACAATATCCGCGTCTCATCCGGCAAGGTCTTTTTGGGTTGGCTCCGGGAACGTTTCGGTAAATCCAACGTCTGGATCGAATGATTGCCGTTATTCAACGTGTTTCCCGGGCCGGTGTCTCCGTGGAAGGTACCGTAATCGGATCCATAAATACCGGTCTGGTTATATTGCTGGGTGTGATGGATACGGACCGGGATACAGACGGGAAATTTCTGGCGGAAAAGATCGCACACTTCAGGATTTTCAACGACGATCAAGGAAAAATGAACCGTTCCATCCTGGATGTAAAGGGATCCGCGCTGGTGGTGAGTCAATTCACGCTGTGCGGTGACTGGCGAAAAGGGCGCCGACCCAGCTTCGTTCATGCGGCAACACCGGAATTAGGGAAAACACTTTATCAGGTATTTATGGATGAATTAAGGAGCCAGGGTGTTCCCGTTCAACAGGGACAGTTTGGAGCCATGATGGATGTGGAATTAATTAATGACGGACCGGTAACATTCGTTTTGGACAGCCAAAAAGCCTGATCCGAAAGCGGAATGAAAGAGGCTGTTTTCCTGAATAATCATTTGTAATTTTTAGTCTGAACATACACTCTGAGGAAAAATGGACCGACCGATAAGAATAGTAATGGCAAAACCGGGACTTGACGGACATGATCGCGATCGCGGTATCAAAGTCTTGGCATCGGCCTATCGCGATGCCGGAATGGAAGTTATTTATCTGGGATTACGCCAAACACCGGAAATGATCGTGTCGGCTGCCGTTCAGGAAGATGCCGACGTCATCGCCCTTTCCATCCTGTCCGGTGCCCATATGACAATTTTTCCCCGGGTTCTGGAATTGATGAAAGAAAATGACATTGAAGATGTCCTGCTTACTGGCGGAGGAATCATTCCGGAAGCAGATATGCAGACCCTGACCGACCTGGGAGTAGGAAAACTTTTTGGTCCCGGAACACCGGTTCAGGAAACCATCGATTATATTGAGGACTGGGTACAATCCCACCGGCGGTAACATGGACCTGACCAATAAAGTCGAACTGGAAGAATATTTTGCTGAGCATTTTGACACGGTTCTGTTCCCGGTTCTGGCGGATTTATATCTTCAGGAAGAGGATTATTCCCGAGCCCTGAAAGTTTGCGAAATCGGACTGGGGTATCATCCCACCCATCTGGATGGACTTTATACTCATGCGCGTGTTCTGGTCGCCATGGATCGTTTGGAAGACGCTGAAAAAAGTTTATTAGCGCTGAAAGAGGAAGGACTCTATCACGCCAAGGGAATGGATTTACTGGTGGATGTTCAGCGTCGTCTTCGGCGGGCTCCGGCCGTTCGGATCAAGGCCTGGGAAATAATCAGCCGATACAATCCCCGCCATCCACGGGCAGCATCCAATATCCGTCGTCTGAAGAAAAAAATTGCCGAGGGACCCCGTACAACCACCACGAAAAGAAAAAAATCACCGACCTCAAAGCCGATCCAAAAAACGGATACTGCACTGAAGGATATTTCTCAGGTTACGGCCATCCGGGAAGAAACCGGACTCCCGGAACAGGAAAGTCGGGAGACACCACCCAGTTTTCAGTCCACTAAAGCGGCGGATGAGATCGATATTCCCGAAGATATTTTTAATCAATCACCGGAACCGGCCCCAGAAACACCAGATGATATAGCAGAAATACCTGATGTAGCTTCACCGGATCCCGAACCGGAAGAAAAACCGGCTCCGAAGGTGGAATTATCCTTTGTTGAGGATACGGATAGCAGAGATGAAGAACCAACAACGGAGGATGTTCACGAATCTCTTGATGGAGAGCTCCCGGTGACCGAACCTTCCGATTCCGAAGATCAGGAAGCTGATTCCTCTGAGGATGAATTGATATATAATGAACTGGATTTTTCAACTGAATCAGCGGTGGAACCCGCAACGGAAGAACCAGCCTTCTCAGAAGATGAACTGAAATTTGCCGACGACTCAACTCCAGACACTGTACCAGATGAGGAACAAGTTGACACCGACCCCGGGAAAGCCGAGGAATCAACAGAGGAAGTGCCGGAGGAACTGACGTTTGTGGATGCTCCCGAAAGCGTCGTTGAGAAACAACACACAGTCATTCCGGAAAAGGATGAACCGGAACTGCCAACGGAAGGACCGGACCTGGAAAACGAAGCCGAGGAACCTGAAGATCCGGTAACAAAATTTTTAAGTCAGGGATTCGACGCCGAACCGGATCATGAACCGGTTTCTCCGGCAAGCGAGGATACCGCCCCGGAAAATCAGGAAGATGAATTATCAATTGCTGATGAACCGGAAATTGCAACGGGAAAAAGTGAGGAACCGAATTCGTTTACTGAAGTGACGGAAGAAGAGAGTGCTCCCGGGTCCACGGAATTTGAAATAAAGCCCCTCCCTGAGGCCAGTCAGCCGGAAGACAAAAAACCGGATGCACCGGATACTGAAGAAGAGAAATCAGACCGCCCCCTGTTGGATCCGAACCGGGCGCCCCACGTATTACTGGAAAAACCGGAAAATTTTCAACTATCTACGGATAAACCCCTCAAGCTAAATCCCCGGATGGCTACGTTTACCATGGTAGCCGTCTTATACAAGCAAAGCCTGTATCACCAGGCGCTTCAGGTTCTTGATGTTCTGGAGAAAAAAGGTGAAGATTCGTACCGGATTATGATGGAGCGTAAGCGTATCCAGGACGCCCTGGAGCAGGACTCAGGCGACTAACCAACCTACCGGGAAAGTCCTTCCATGAAGCACTCTATTTTTCGAAACCGACAGGAAACCCTTATCAAAGAAATGGCCCGGCTGGGTCTGGACGGAATGTTGGTGACTAATTTAACCAGTGTTCGCTATTTATCCGGTTTTACCGGATCAGCCGGCTCCTGCGTCCTTCTTGAAAATAAAAAAATATTTATTACCGACGGACGGTATCAGGAGCAGTCAAAACGCGAAGTCGACGGTTTTGAACGGGTTATCGGTACCGGTCCTCATGAAAAAATTCTTTCGGAAAACGGGACGATTCCCAAGGGTGTAAAACTGGCCCTGGAAGGGGATTCCGTGAATGTCAATCAATTCCGGCGACTGCAAACTCTGTTTCCAAACGTAACCTGGGAATCCACCACCATGATTGTGGAAAACATTGCTGCCGTCAAGGATGCAGTGGAATTGGCGGCATTGCGTACCGCTGTTGAAATCACGGATCGTGTTTATGCGGAAGTTCTGCCCATGATCCGGCCCGGTGTTACTGAAAAACACATTGCCAATCAACTGGACCTCCGGTATCGGGAGTATGCCGACGGCGAAGCCTATCCGTCCATTGTAGCCGCCGGTCCCCAGAGTGCCCTGCCTCACGCCGTACCGGGAGACCGGGAGATTCAATCCGGTGATTTCGTTGTGATTGATGCCGCCTGCAAATATGCCGGATACCACGCGGACATGACCCGGACTCCGGTAGTCGCCCAAGCTGCAGACTGGCAGAAGGAAATTTATGCGGTTGTGTTGGAAGCTCAGACAGCCGCCTGTAAAGCTGCCCGGGACGGTATTTCTTGTAAAGAAATGGATTCGATTCCCCGGGACATTATTACCGACGCCGGTTATGGGGAGCAATATATCCATTCCACGGGTCACGGGTTGGGATTGGAAATCCATACTTATCCCCGGCTCAGCCAGCAAAGCACCGACATTTTACGGGAAAATAATGTGGTTACCATAGAACCGGGAATTTATCTGGAAGGCCGGGGCGGAGTACGGATTGAAGACGATATTATTATTCACCGGGATTCCGCAGAAATACTCAATCGAACCGATAAAGAGCTGATGATTCTTTCCTGATTCCGGATTGCGGCTGTTTTCCATGAACGATATTTATACGGTTCCTGAATTATATGATGCTTTCCACGGAAATAAAATTGATGATATACCCTTCCTTTTAGCCCAGGCAGAAAAATCAAAGGGACCGGATGTGCTGGAGCTGGCAGCCGGCACGGGTCGCCTGGCGATCCCGCTTATCCAGGCCGGATTTACCTATACCGGCATCGAATTGAGTCCGTCCTACGCGCAATGGGCCCGGGATAAATTGACCAAACGGAAACTTTCGGGAAAAATCATTACCGGGGATATGCGTTCCTTTTCCCTGGATAAGAAATTTGATTTTATTTTTGTTGGGTTTAACTCGTTTCTGCATCTGGGAACGGATCAGGATGCGCTCCAATGCCTGGAACATATAAAAAAACATTTAAAACCGGACGGTCGATTCCTGGTGGATATTTTTGTTCCCAATCCGGACCACCTGTATCGCGACCCGGAAAAATTCTATCCCGTAATGTCTTTCGAGCATCCCCAGGGTGGAGAATGTCGGATTGTGGAAAAAACCCGCTACGATTCAGCGGCTGAAATCTTGCACGTGGAGTGGTATTTTTACCGGGATGAGGCATCGTCTCCGGACATCTATTCATTTGATATGCGTATGGTATATCCCGATACCTTCGACCGCCTGATTACCGACGCCGGTCTGGTCATTCAGGAAAAGCTGGGGAATTATGACGGATCGCCGTTGGAGCCGGAGAGTCCCCTCCAGATCACGATTGGATGTTTATGATAAAAACGATTTTTTTCGATATCGGCGGTGTACTCGTGGATTTGCATCCGGAACGGACCGAGGCCCTGTTGGCGGAGGCCACCGGCCTTTCGGGTGAAACACTCCGGGAAGTTTTTCCGGAAGCGGCCCATCACCAGTATGAGCGGGGATTTCTGGATGACACCCAATTTTTTCAGGAAGTAAAGCGGGCCCTGCCCGATTCAACGCCTTTATCGGAAACAATATTCTGGAAAGCCTGGATGGCGATGGTGGGGGAAGCCAAGCGCACCGCCGATTGGATTCCACGCCTCAGGGAAAGGGTCCCGGTCTGGCTGCTTTCCAATACCAATCGACACCATGTTACCCATTTACTGCCGGACTATCCTTTTTATTCGGCAGTGGACGGAGCGGTTTTTTCCTATGAAACCGGATCGCGAAAACCGGAACCGGGCATTTTCCAAGAAGCACTGAGACAAACGAAACAGGACCCCGGGCAGGCCCTGTTTATCGATGATTTGAAACCCAATGTTGAGGCGGCGGAAACGCAGGGGTTTTTGGCGATTCAATTTCATTCCCCGGAACAACTGGCTCATGAATTAACCCGATTGGGATTTCCAATTGACTGAATTCCAACACCGGGGTGATGCGAAAAAGCGCTTTGTCCGGGAAATGTTCGATGACATTTCCGATCGATATGATTTTTTGAATCATGTTCTCAGTTTTGGAATCGATCTCTATTGGCGTAATCGGCTGATCCGGTCTTTGCCGGCACCTGGCAATGATCCGATCCTTGATGTAGCCACCGGCACGGGAGATGTGGGACTGGTCCTAAAAAAACACTTTCCGGCAGCCAGGGTTATCGGGCTGGATTATGCCTATCAAATGACCTTTCATTGTCTGGGAAAAATTCGTCAACGCGGAACGTCCGGATTTACGGTCGTACAGGGCGATGGTGAAAAACTACCCTTTCCCGATCGCCGGATAGCGGCCCTGACAATTTCCTTCGGGTTTCGGAATATTGGCCACTACGAGGCGGCGCTGGCTGAATTTTTCCGGGTTCTGATTCCCGGTGGATGTCTCCGGATCCTGGAATTTGCTGAACCGGAATCACGGATTTTCGGTTCGCTGTATGGATTCTATTTTCATCACATACTTCCCCGGATCGGAGCCCTCTTTTCCCGCTCCGATGCTTATCGCTATCTTCCGGAATCGGTGGACCGGTTTCCGTCCCGGGATACCTTGCGTTCCATGCTGGGGTCAACCGGTTTTGAAGACGTGTCCATCCAAAATTTGACTTTCGGAACGGTAACGCTGATTTCCGCCCGGCGCTCCGGGAAAGAGGAGTAGACGTATGCCAACGAAAAAACCATGCCCCGGTGAGCGAAAACCAATCTTAGAGATGATTGAAAGAAATGTATCTTCTGCCAACGGAATAGATTTAACATAGGAAAACGCATGAAAAAAACGATTTTACTCTTAGTATGGCTGGGAGTCTATGTATCCGGACAGGGTATCTGGCTCACCTCGGGTCGAACCCACCCGGAATTGCGCTGGTCCACGATCAGCTCCGAACATTTCAATATCCATTATCATCAGGGATTGGAAGCGATTGCCGAAAAGGCTTTGTCCATTGCCGAACAAAGTCGTCCTACGCTCATGGAACAGGTGGGACTGACCGATTTACCCAAGATAGATATTACGCTTACGGCGGAAGATGAAGTAATGAACGGCTATGCCATGTGGTCCAATACTATTTTTATCTGGGTGGATCAGAATGACGCCGCCCTGTGGTTGGAAGATCAGAAATGGCTGTATCAGGTCATGACCCATGAATTACAGCATGTGGTTTTTTTCAATGCCCTGGCTTCCCCGTGGCTTCCGGAACCGTGGAATTATGCCGTTTCCGGGACACCCGGCTGGTTTGTGGAAGGTTTGGCGGAATATATGACGGAACACTGGCGGCCGTACCGTGCCGACCTTTCGCATAAAATTCACATATTGCGGAATAACGTACAAGAGATGAACCCGCATCATGACGGGTATTCTAAATTATTATATCTGGCGGACCGCTTCAGCGATTCAACGATTGTAAAGATCATTCAGTATCGAACAAAACTGAAAACCGCCAACTTTAAAAAGGGGTTTAAAAAATACACGGGAATTTCCGTCAAGCAGTTCAACGAAGACTGGCGACGGCAAATGAATACATATTATTACGGGTACCGGGCGCAAAAGGAGACAATCGAGGAAGTGGGCCAGGTGGTTTCACTGCCCATGAAAGAGCAATATGGCTTTGCCGTATCGCCGGACAGTATGCGAATCGCCATTGTCAGTCGTTTGGATAAAGATCACCTGGATCAATCGCTCGTGATTGCTACCCGGGACACGTCAAAAAAGAAACCGGGCGGTCTGGAAAAATTACTGGGAAAGTTTAAAAAGAAAGCTGACGAAAAACCCAAAAAATCGCCGCTGGTCTGGAAGACTGAAGAAATTGATTATGGTCGTATTCAGGGCACCTTGTCCTGGTCGCCGGACGGGAAGAAAGTAGCCTATGCCAAATATCATTACGGTGTCCGGCAGTCGCTGGTGTGGGACCTCCGCGTGGCGGATTTCAGTGGAAAAAAACCTGAATTCCACTGGATTACTCATTCGGGCCGCGCCCTGCATCCCGACTGGTCACCGGACGGAAAACGACTGGTTTATGTCCTCCACAACCGTAATGTTTCCAATCTGATAACGGTAGATAACGGTAGACCTGGAGACGGATGCGCAGGATACCTTAACTCATTTCACGGAAGACACGCAAATTCTCACGCCCCGCTGGAGTCCGGACGGTAAACAAATTGCTATGGCGCTTTCCGGCGTTGATGGAAATCTGGATATTGCCGTGCTGACAGTGGCGTCCGGTGATGTACAACGGGTTACGCATAATCCGAAGGCCGAATACAGACCGGTCTGGCATCCGGACGGGACAAAAATCACATACACCTCCCACGCCGGGAACGATTCCCTGGATTCTGCTCCCAATCTTTTCACAGTGGATTTGTCCACTGGGAATACACTTCAGAATACGGATGTGGGTGATGCCGTATGGAGCACACAATGGACACCAGGCGATTCTACCGTGCTGGCCACCACCCTGGCTGACCTGGATACGGTACGACTCGTGAAAGTGAACCCCTCCCGCCGGGCGACAACCGGACCGTTGGCCA
>JAADFQ010000058.1 GCA_013152835.1 FCB group bacterium | reverse complement strand
TCACGGAAACAGCGCGGAACGATTCCCGGTTATTGATATCCGTCAGGTGGACTTCGACTGTCGGTATTGACACGGCAGTAATGGCATCCCGAAGCGCATAGCTGGTATGGGTGTAGGCAGCGGGATTGATCACGATTCCTTCGGCCCAGTCCCGGTTATCATGGATGGCATCGATCAGAGCGCCTTGGGAATTGGATTGGAAAAAACGAAATTCACACGGCTCCGGGTAAGATTGGCTTTCGAGCCACCGGTGTAGGTCGTCAAGTGTGTCCGATCCATAGATATCCGGTTCCCGGATGCCCAGGAGATTCAAATTGGGTCCTTCGATGACCAGAATTTTCACAGGGCGGCTAAACCTTTCAATAAATCGTCGTCGGAAATGTCCGCTTTAATTAATAACCGGTTTTCCCAAGTCTTCCAGCAAAATCATATGGACTTTCCCACCGCTCATTTTCTTATCCTTTTTAATCGCCAACAAGAATTCGGCTTCCGAAACTTCCGGTACGTCAGGTAAGGGACACTGGTGAATGATATCTTTGAGATAAATCCAGCGCTTGAAGGGGAGTAACCCTTTGTTCACTGAAATTTCACCGGCCGCGAGCATTCCCAGGGCAACCGCTTCCCCGTGGCGCAGGAATCCGTAACCGGCTGTGGTTTCCAGGGCATGACCGATCGTATGTCCGAAATTCAGCAACCGTCTCAGATCGCCTTCCAATTCATCCCGGGCCACAATATCACCTTTGATGCGCACGGAACGGTCAATGGTTTCCTGAAACAGAGGCCAATTATTTTCCTGGATCAGTTCCACGAGATTTTGATTCAGCCATTCCAGGAAATTCACATCCCGGATGGCGCCGTATTTAATCACTTCGCCCAAGCCCGACACGCGGTCGCGCAGGGACAAGGATTCCAATAATTCAGGATCAACCAGTACCATGACCGGTTGATATATGGAGCCTACCAGGTTTTTCCCGTGGCGCAGATTAATTCCGGTTTTTCCGCCGATCGCTGAATCTACCATGGCCAAAAGCGTTGTGGGTACCTGGATATAACGGATGCCCCGTAGAAAAGTAGCCGCCGCAAAACCGGTAATATCCCCCACGACCCCGCCGCCGAAGGAAACCAGGATCGTAGAGCGGTCACAGTTCAACGCAACCAGGCGGTCATACAAGGCTTCCATCTGGGAAAGCGATTTTGCGGATTCGCCATCGCCTACAAAAACAATCGACATATTATACCCGGACTGAACGAAGCGATCCAGAATAACGGAATGAGCCAATGTCGCCAGGGATCGTTGAGTAACCAGAACCCATTTCTGGTTTTGGTGATAATGCTGTGTCAGTTCAGGAAATCGGTAACGCAATCCGGTATCCAGATGAACCGGATAGGAACGCGAACCAAGCTTAATCGGAATTATCATTTGCGGAACTTACAATTTCCTCCATAATGATATTCACCACTGCCGTCGGTGATAAATCATCGGTCGTGATCGTTAAATCAGCCAGCATTTCATAATATTTACGCCGGTTCATATAGAGTTCTGTCAGGGTCTGAAGCCGGTCATTGGATTTGGCCAAAAGGGGACGTTTCTGAACGTTTCGGATTCTCCGGGCCAGGCTAATCGGCGCCGCTTCCAAATAAATGGAAATACCCCGATAATAGAGCAATTGCTGATTCCTCCGGGAAACCACGGTTCCCCCTCCGGTTGATATAACCTGACCGGGCCGGGCGGATAAATAATCCAGGTATTCTTCTTCCAGTGAACGAAAACCCTCTTCTCCCAGCATGTCAAATAATTCCAGAACGGTTTTCCGTTCACCGCGTTCTATCGACCGATCCAGGTCATAAAAGCGGCGATTCAAATGGTTCGCCAGTCGCCGGCCCACCGTTGATTTCCAGGCGCCCATCATCCCGATGAAAAATATATTTTTGTCACCCAGTATTTGTTCATAATCAGCCATTAATAAACTCCCGTTGCCCGGATATGTGCATTCAGTTGATCCAGGGAATCTCCTCCAAACTTTTCCAGCAGCGCATCGGCCAGAACCAACGCAACCATCGCCTCGCCCACAATTGAAGCCGCCGGTACGGCACATACATCCGTCCGTTCCTTGTGGGCCGGACGCTTTTCACCGGTAACCAAATCGGCGGAATTTAATGATTTCACCAATGTGGGGATCGGTTTCATCACGGCACGGATTCGGATGGGCATACCATTGCTCATACCGCCTTCAATACCTCCGGCACGGTTAGTCGGTCGCGTAAAATGACCGCCTTGCCATTCAATTTCATCATGCACCTCACTGCCGAATTTACGACCGGATTCAAATCCCAGTCCGATTTCCACACCCTTAATTGCATTAATTGACTGTACCGCTTCACTCAGTCGGGAAGACAGCTTTCGATCGCCGGTAACTCCGCTGCCCAATCCATACGGAATCCCGGTGGCAATGATCTCAAAAATTCCGCCAACGGAATCGCCGTTTTCGCGGGCCTCATCGATGATCTTCATCATCTTAAATTCACATTTCTTGTCCAGACAACGCACCGGTGACGCATCGGCCCGTTGATTTATTTCCACCGGATCGACAGGTTGCGGAAGCGCAACGGTATCTTCTGCCGTATGAATGGAAACTACGCGGCTGGCAAGCCGAATTCCCACGGCTTCCAACAGGGTTCGCGCCAAAGCGCCCAAAGCCACGCGCATCGTTGTTTCCCGGGCCGATGCCCGTTCCAAAACATTTCGTATATCGCCGAACCCGTACTTCAGAGCACCAGCCAGATCGCCATGTCCCGGTCGGGGCAGGGTTATCGGTTTCGTGGGAACGTTCACCGGATCAACGGACATTTTGGTTTGCCAGTTCTCCCAGTCCCGATTGGGTATCAACAATCCGATGGGCGAACCCAGAGTAAGACCATAACGAACACCGGAATAGATTTGAACCCGATCCTGTTCAATCTGCATCCGTTTTCCCCGGCCATACCCCTGTTGCCGTCGCTTCAATTGAAGATCGATTTGTTCCGATGTTACCGGTAATCCGGCCGGAAGTCCTTCCAGAATACCCAGAAGTCCCCGTCCGTGTGATTCGCCTGCGGTTAAGTATTGTAACCGTTTCAGCATAGTGACCGTTCCATTTTCACTACTACCTGCTCCATGTCAATTTGATTATGCAACGACGCCTGCAACCAATGTTCCAGAGAAAAAAGGCCTTGATATATAAACATTGAGAGTCCATTCAGCGTCCTTGCATGCCGGGATTCCCCGTGCAGAATAAATTGTGTTAGCCTGGGAATATACACTGTATCCACTACTAAATGATGCGATTCAATCCGATCTGCCGGGAGCGGACTTCGATCGGTCAGGGGCGCCATACCCAACGGAGTGGCGTTTACCCAGGCTACGGGAACTGAGCGGTCCACATCACCGGTTGTATTCAACTTTTCGATGGATAAACCAGGTGCGATTTGTCGGAAATCAGCGATCACCGCATCCAACCGGGAAGGACTGCGATTCAGTACCGACACCTGCGTCATGCCGGACTTCACCAGGGCATACATCACGCTGCGGGCTGCCCCTCCGGCGCCTAAAACAACCCAGTGAAAATCGCCCACATTTACTTCATTGGTTTCCAGGAGTTTCATAAATCCCTGCCAGTCCGTATTGGCGCCCGTCCAGGTCCGATCTGTTGAATAAATACAATTCACTGCACCCAGGTCCCGGGCCTCCGGTTCGAGCGTTTCCAGGTCCGGGATGACTTTTTCTTTCAACGGAATGGTCACATTCAAACCCTGGTATGCCCCGGCTTTGGCAACCGTCATGAATTCGGATAAATTTTCCGGTTGAACAGCCACCTTTTCATAGTGTATATCCAGGTTCAATTGGCGACCGAATTCCTGAAATAATTCCGGACTTCGGCTGTGGGCCACAGGATATCCGATAACGGCCAGCTTTATCACGATGCGTCCTGGAGAGAATGAAGATAGTTGAAAAAATCCGGACAGGAAATCTGGATGCAATCGGTATCATCCAATATAACCGGTGATTGTGACACCAGACCGGCGATGGCGAAAGCCATGGCGATGCGATGATCCTGAAAGGTGGTGATCGGTCCGCCTTTCAGAGCGGCACCACCGTGAATGTCCAATCCGTCCGCCGTTTCCTTAACTTCAACCCCCATTTTTTTAAGATTCACCGCCAGGGCGTTTAACCGATCCGATTCCTTCACCCGCAATTCCCCGGCATCCCGAATATGGCTGACACCGTCGGCCTGGGACGCCAGAACCGCCAGAATCGGAATTTCATCGATTACACCTGGAATGTTTTCACCAGCGATCTGAAAGGGGTGTAATTCCCGGTGAGCAACGGTCACCGAACCTACCGGCTCACCGAATCGCGTTTTCACCTGGCTCCAACGAACAAAGACGCCCATAGTCCGCAATAGATCAAAAAACTGAATTCGGGTCGGATTGGCGGATAGGTTGATCAGGGTAATTTGGGAACCCGGTACCAGCGCGGCGGCGGCGGCGAAAAAAGCCGCTGTGGAGGGATCGCCGGGAATGGTCATCTCCACCGGTTTTAGCGAATAATTCCCAGGCTCCAGCCGGCACGTGCGATCGATAACCGAAATCGGGATTCCCAGGGCCGCAAGCATCCGTTCCGTATGATCCCGCGTTGCCACCGGTTCGGTGACAGTTACCTCCTCCGGGGCGCCTAATCCGGCCAGAAGAAGCGCGCTTTTCACCTGGGCGCTGGCCACCGGGAGGCGATAATCGAGACCCCGAGTGGGCCAACCGTGGATCGTTACCGGAAGATGTCCGGATTTTGACCCCGTATGAACGCCCATCTGATTTAAAGGTCTGAGGATGCGATTCATGGGACGTCGTTGCAGGGACGCATCACCGATAAACGTCGCCGCTATACCCTGCCCGGCCAAAAGTCCCATTAATAACCTTGCCGTGGTCCCTGAATTCCCGCAATCCAACGGATCGGAAGGCGCTTTCCAGGTATTGCCATACACGGTTATGGGGTCGTTGCCCTCAATGCGGATACCGCATTGGCGGAGACAACCAATTGTGGATTGAACATCTTCCCCGCTGGATAGATTCCGTATCCGGGAAGGTTTTGGAGATAAGGCCGCCAGCATCAGGGCGCGGTGAGACATGGATTTATCGCCCCTGAGTGATAGCCGACCGCGAAGTGACATATTACCGAACTTGTGGGAAACCGATGGTTTTTCCCATTGCGGCGCAAACGCCCCGGGCAATATACATTAATTGCGAAAATTCTTCCGGCAGGAGGGCCTGGGGTCCGTCGCAGAGCGCTTCTTCGGGACGATCATGCACGTCCACGATTAATCCGTCCGCTCCGGCACCGATTCCCGCAAGCGCATGGGGAATCACACTGTAATGCTGTCCGCTGGAATGACTGGGATCGATGATGACGGGTAAATGACTCTCCTGTTTCAGCGCGGGAATAATGCTGATATCCAGAGTATTCCGGGCATGATTGGCGAAGGTCCGAATCCCCCGTTCACAAATGACCACTTCCCGCGATCCGTTGGATAACAAATATTCCGCCGACATGAGCGTTTCGGTCATGGTGGCGCTCATACCCCGTTTTAACAGCACCGGTTTCCCGACCCGTCCTACCGCTTTCAGCAGAATGAAATTCTGCATGTTGCGCGTGCCGATCTGGATCATGTCGGCATAATTCGCCACGACATCCACCGATCCGCTGTCCAATGCTTCGGTAACAAAAGGCAAACCCGTTTTTTCCCGGGCCTTGGCCAGGATTTCCAGCCCTTTTTCGCCCAGGCCCTGAAAGGAATAGGGACTGGTCCGGGGTTTATACGCACCGCCCCGCAGAACCTGTCCGCCCCGTTTTTGTACTTCCTCGGCGATCCGCAATGTCTGTTCCTCCGATTCAACGGCGCAGGGCCCCGCAATCATGACCACATTCCCATCTCCAAAACGGGCCTCCCCAAGTTGGATGATTGAATTTTCCGGATGAACCTCCCGGCTGGCCAGTTTGTAAGGTCGCGTGATGGGGATGACCTTGAAAACGCCCTGCATTCCTTCCAGGTAAACCCGGTCACCGGAGCCTTGATTTCCGGTAACACTGATGGCCTTCTGATTGGGCCACTCCATGACGTGCGGTTCATAACCCATTTCCCGGATTCGATCTTCCAATCGTCGAACCTGGGCCTCCGTGGCTTCCGGCTCCATAATAACTAACATATTAATTCCGATCCAATATTCGTTGACGAATGTGGGCTATGGATGATTCCATTGTGTGAATCATTTCCATAGTGTATGGGTTGAAGTTCTGAAGATCCAGGAATAATTCCCAACTGTCATTACAGGTTTGATCCACTACCTGTAATAAATCCGTGAATCCCAGGGTATCAATTTCGGTGGCTCCAACATTGGCATTCCGCAGAACACGACCGACAAAATGGGTCAGGCCCTGGGTTTTGGCCGCCAGGCGATCATGCTCTTCGGGAGACATCTCCAAAACTTCCATATTCTTTGATGTAAAATACGCTTCCCAAATGTCAAATTTACTGTAGCGGTCCCGGGTGGAATGCATGACCAGCCGGTGTGGTGCCGGTGCCGTCCAGGAATCGGGACCAAAGAGCGGATGGGTAGCAATGATGCCTACCGATTCCGGTAAATGATCCTGCATCACCGTGACCGGATAGACTTTTACGGAACATACATCCAATACGGTTACCTCGCCGGTTAGCTGCGAAGCGAGGTTTTTCACCAGACCTTTGAAGTTGCGAATGGGCACACAGAGGAAGAGCGTCTTTTCGCGAAGGATTTCGTCCCAGCTTACAAAAGACATTTCATCCGAGGGGCTCGGATTCTGATCGTACACCTTCAGCTCATAATCATTTTTCAGAATTTCACCCAACAGACGGCCAAACCGGCCCCAACCGATAATTCCGATACTATCCATTTTCAGTTTCCTCCCAACCG